>JARVJW010000025.1 GCA_029775955.1 Nitrososphaeria archaeon
GTGAAAGCAAGCATTGCCGTTGAAGCTCCAAACAAGCGGGCGTGGCCCCGTCCGCAAGGGCGGGGTAGTTCACTGGAAAGAAAATGCTAACACCAGCAACGCCAGAACTACAAGCAATATGAGCAGGTACTTTTCAGTGTTCACGTTCCTGCTGACCTTTGCCTTTATCACTTGCTCACTGTGAACAACGGAAGAAGTTGGCACATTCCTCCTTTCTCTGAGACTTGGGCAGCTGTGGTTTTCAGGAAGTCTGTGTTCTTCACAGAATTTGCCGCCACAGTATGGGCACCTAAATGGGAGATATACCTCTTTCCCGCAGTAATCGCACCTGTTATCACTCAATCTTCATTACGTATTATGGCATTCAATATAAGGATTTATGAAAATGTCAATGGCAAGGTATGATGTATACATTTGCATATAAATATTACATTTATATGTACAGTTATATAGAAAGCCTTTTAAATTGTATACTATAAATGCAATTTATGTCGTCTGAAATTGTAAAAGGTAAATGGTCTAACAGGTTCATATCAGCTGCTATAATACAGAGCATATTTGCAGCATTGTGGACACTTCCAATAGTTATGCCGTGGATAACGCCATCAGTGGCAATGGTCATGGCCGCTGGAAGCGCCGGCACCTGGTTTGTAATAGGCTATGTGCTTTATGTTACATTGGGCGTTGTAGGGGTTGCAGTTACCGGCCTTGTTTACCAGCACTTTGAAGTTGTTCGTGGAAAGACCTTTAAGGGATTCTCAAATGCAATGGCGTGGATACACCTTATACTGTTAAATGTCGGCGTTGCAGCTGTTTCATGGGCCCTTATGTTTGCAGGGTACTTCGGCGAAGTTGACCTTATGCCGGTAGCTGAAGGGGGAAAGGGTCTAACGGCAGGCCAAGTGCACGTAATATACTTGTCACATTTCATAGACCCAGTTGGGGCATTGGTCATTATTACAGTGATAGGGGTGCTGGCTGGGGCCATTGCGTTCCTAAGCGTGAACCTGCAAAAGCAGTGAACCAATATATTTTTTATTTACTATTTAATTGTTGATAGATATGGTACTTTGGTATAGAGTATTCCGCAATGCAGCCTACGCAAATGCCATAGTTTCAGTAATCTGGACAGTTTTGTTCATAATCCCCTTTGAGCCTTTTACATATTTGCTTGTAATTGTTGAAAGAGGGGGCCCGGGTATCTGGTTTCTTATAGCGTATTTTCTGTACATCATAGTTGGCTCTTTGGGATTTGCCGTAATATCTTCGCTACTGTACATAATTGAAGTACAAGAAAGGCGCTTTATAAGCGGAAAGGCCATGGTTCTGGGATTTTCCTTTGCTTATGCTGGCGTTACTGCAAGCTCCATAATGATGGGAATTGCAGGTGCTCTAGGAGGTTATGCCATGTATTTTGCAAACTATCCTGAGAGCCAAATTGTAAATCTCCTTTCAGCATACGTATATCCAATAGCTGTAACTGCGTTTCTTGCAGCAATAGGAGTTCTGATAATAATAATCACTTTTATGTTGTCCAGGGCGCAGCAGGGTTGACTGGCTACCGCTTCTTCAGGCTCACCTTTATTCTTGCAATAGTTGTTGCTGCGGCAATGTTTCAACTGCCGGTTGTTCATGGCGCATCCAGTTACAGTTCGGAAGGGTCCTGGGCAGTTGGGGTTGTGGTGCCTGAAAATTCTGAGCTTGCGGAAGGAGGCAAGGTGAACTGGAACAGCGTGAGAAATGTGACCGCCCTGTTCAACCTTCCTAACATAAGCGTTACAGATGGCACAATATATGCAATTATGTCTTTAATGGCGGAAAATGGGTCCATAGTCCAGGTTGCAGCTGGCCTTTGCCCAAACAGTAGCTGGTTGGTCTATGCAATGTACATTTTAAATCCCAACAGCTATCCACAGGTTTACAGGCAGGCAACAATGCCCAGGGAAATCAGTATGCTTCCTGGTGACCTACTTTCAATGTCGATTTACTTTTCAGGTGGAAAGTGGTGGTTTACCGTTAAGGACATTACAAGAAATGCTTCAGCTATCTCATATTTTAATGCTTGCCTTCCTGGAGAATTGAAGAAGGGTGACCAGTATGTTTTTGCGCTTGAATCATATTCATTTAATTCCTCAGTTTTTAAATCAATGTCAAACATGACGCTGTACGGGTTATTTTTAAATGGCAGAGAGGTTGAAAGCGGCTGGTATCTGTACACTACATGGAACAACGAAAATTTTCCGCTGTTTATTGTGGGTGGTGCAACGCCACCTTCCTTCATATCAGCAAGTTTTACAGGAAGTGGCACAGTGACCTGGTCATTTGTCAGCCCATGGAGTGCTAGGGTTCCTTCATCAATTCCCTTTAGCCTGGTTGTTGATGTACTTGTGGCAGCTGTTGTAGTTAACATATGCGTGTTAGCTGTGCTTTTGCTGAAGAGAAACAAACGCAATTTAGGGAAAGGTTATAACTTGCAAATGTAAATATAAGGTTGGCTTGAAGGAACCCACAGTAAAGCTGACGCTTGCGGCAGATATTGATGAACGGGATAAAATATATAGTGAAATATTAAAGTTCAGTCGTGCCCAGATTGTTGAAAGGGAGTTTGAATCTTATGAACGCATAAGGGCCATGGAAGCGAAAATATCAGCACTGGCAGAGAGGGCTGGCATCAAGCCAGAGCTAGGATACACGGACATAATGTACGGGAGGACAATCAGGAAGACACATTTTTCTGGTTCAAGCTTTGATGAGGTACTGTCTGATGTAAATGCTAAGGTGGGGTCCACTGTAAATGCGCTGGAGCAAAAGGTTGGAGAGCTGGAGACAATTGAAAGTAGACTCCAATCACTTTCTTCAGAAACCTTAAAGCTAAACCCATTTTTTGGCATAAATGTTGACCTTTCTTTCCTGGAAAGCATGAACAGGTTTTGCGTGAAATTTTTTACTTCAAAGGTCAGGATTAACATAGCAGGAGCTCTTGTGGCTTATGTGGAACAGGGGGGCTCTTACCTGGGTGTGACTGTTTGCTCCCCGGAGCGTGAACAGGAAATTGTAGGCAAAATTGCCCTTGCAAGAGGTGTGCTGCTTCAATCTCCTCCGAACGCGATACCTGACCGGAGACTGGCAGAAATTTCAAGTGAAATTAAGGAGCTGGAGGGCTCAAAGGCAAGAGCAGAGAAGGAGCTAGCTGCTTTGCGGGAAGAGTCTCAGGACGTTATAAATGCATCAGTTGAGACCTTAAGGCTACTTTCTGAAGTGACGCAGCTTGGCGAGCCGGCTGGAAGGTTCATCATCGTAAGGGTTGAGGTTTTAAGGGAAGATGTGGGCAGGTTCATGAGGGAATTTAAAGGAATTGCCATGATTGCGGCTGATGAGCATTCAGATGAGCTTGAACTGGTAAACAATTTTTACTCTTCAAACTTTGAACCAATAACTGAAAACCAGGGTACACCATCCCGGGCTGAGATAGACCCCACACCTATAATTTCTTTTGTATTTCCCCTTTTCTTTGGTATCATGTTTCCTGACCTGGGGCAAGGCTTGATAATTGCAATACTGGGTGCAATAATATACCTGAAAGGGTGGAAGAACAAGAAAAAATGGGGTGCAATGCTGCTTTCTTTTGGAATTGCTGCTTCCGTTGCAGGCATACTCGTGGGAGAAGTTTTCGGTTTCAGCACTGATAATATTCCACTTATTGGAAAGTACCTCTGGGGCTTGAGGGTACTTAACGTTTCAACTCTGACATATTCAACAATAATGCTGATATTGATGTTTTCACTGATGATAGGGATAATTCACCTGAGTTCAGCATATTTTATAGACTTCTATCAGGCACTGAGAGTCTCATGGAGAAGGGCTATGATGTCAAAGTTGCCCGTGTTCATAGCGTACGTTGGCGGAGTGCTGATTGGCCTGAGCATTATAGGTGGGAATTACAGCTTTAACCTGTTTGGGGGAAGGGCCGCGCTGATAGGTGTGCCAAACCTTTACCTGAGCGCTTTTTCCGTGCCCATAACGGCCATTTGCATCGTGATATTCCTGACTTATTCAATAAAACTTGAGGGACCCATGAATGGTGCCATAGCATTTATGTTCATAGTTATTGAGTTCCTCGCCAACACAATAAGTTATGCCAGGCTTGGGGTGTTGCTGATGGTACACGTAATACTTATGCATACGCTGAACCAGACAGCAGCATTGGGCGCCACGTCAATACCCCTGCTGGTATTTGGGAACCTTGGAATAATGGCACTGGAAGGCCTGATCGTTTACATCCAGAGCCTGAGGCTCCACGTGTACGAATGGTTTACAAAGTTCTACACTGGCAGCGGCAAAAGGTTCATGCCAATTAGCAGATGGCTGACACATGCCGAAATAGACATCAAATGATTATGACTTTTATTTCAGAGACCTTTTTATTAAGCACGTAGGCTCTAAGTTCACCGTTAACTGATGACGCTATTAACCATGGGACTGGGTTAAGTTTCATATAAAACGCGTCAAGATCAGAAGGAACTGCAGGCCCAGGATGGCTGTGGAAAATGCTCACTATTTCCCTCCCCTTATTGTAAACGTTGAATAGCTCCTGGGGGTCAACGGCAAATTCCACTCTGGAATGTGCAGCATTGCTCACCTCTACGATTTCCTCAGCAGTGAACTGACCATTTTCTGTGGAGCCAAGCAAAAATGCAACTGATTCATATGGAAGCTTCGAGCGCATGTGCTCCAGCAATTCCTTGACCATTGACCTTTGCAAGATCAATTCCACTGTATTTCACTCCTGAATGGCAAGTTGTCAACCAGATCTATGCCCCTTTTCCTTGATACCAGGAAGGCAGCAGCCCTGTTGGCCATTTCTGCAGAATAGAACGGGTCGTTTCCCTCAGCAAGAAATGCTGAAAAGGCAGCGTTCCATGCATCGCCTGCACCTGTTGTATCAACAGGTTTCACATTTAATGCGGGCACCAGCTTCTCCCTATTGCCGCTTATGACAAAGGCGCCCATTTCTCCAAGCGTTACAGCAACTACATTTACGTGTTTGGAATAGCTTCTGGCAAGCGAAGGTATATCTGCTGGCAAATCAGGCCCAAGCCCTGACATAACCTTAATCTCAGTTTCGTTAGGAGTAAGCGCATAAATGCCATCAACTTCTTCAGGGTTTAGCGGAATTGCTGGGGCTGGATTAATAATTGTTCTAGACTTTTTAGAGGCTGCTTTTGCAGCATTTAATGCCAACTTTGGGTCAATTTCAAATACTGTGATAAAAATGTCATAATTTGAGTTAACCAATTCGTCCATTACAATCTTGGTGTCAATAGCTTCATTTGCATTGGGGCTTATGTAAATGCTGTTGCCCCCGCCATCTGCCAATAGCACAAAGGCATAACCGGTATAGGCGTTTGCAACCTTAACCATGCTTACATCTATTCCTTCATTTTTCCACCTTTTTAAAGCTAATTCTCCGAATTCATCGTTGCCAACGGAGGCGATCAATTTTACTTCAAATCCCATCCTCCTAATTCCTATAGCCTGGTTTGAGCCCTTGCCCCCGTGCTCAACTCTCATATAGTTAACCCTGACAGTTTCCCCGGGCGCTGGCCTACGGGACTTGATTACAAATGTCGCATTGTAGCTTGCAAGTGCAATGGCCCTCATGCTAATATTATGAATCTGGAATTAAATAAGATTTGCATACACTTTTATCCTTGCCCGGCAATATAATTACATGGAGAAGGTTGTAGTCAAGCGGGATGGCAGGATTGAAAGTTATGACCGGCAGAAGATTCGTTCAAGCCTGTTGAAATGCACGAATCCAAGAATTGCAGAAAGGGTGATATGTGACCTTGAAGGTTCCATAGTAGGCAAGGTAAATTCTTATGAAATACATGAAAATGTCAAGAAGAGCCTATGGAAGCGGGACCCTGTCGGAGCTGTAAAGTATCAGCTAAGGGAAAGCATGATGAAGCTAGGGCCAGCTGGTTACAATTTTGAGGATTTCTACGCAAGGATAATCAAGGAGAGTGGGTACGAGCCGCTTGTAAGGCAGAGGCTTTCAGGAAGGTGTGTAATACATGAGCTTGATGTCGTGTACAGTGATGCAAGGGGAAAAAGGTTCGCTGAAATGAAATACCATAACCAATTTGGCATTTACACGGGCCTTAAGGAAGCTTTATACACCTACATGAGGCTTCTGGACCTAAATGAGGCCAATAATGGATTTGCGGGAGCAGAACTTGTAAGCAACACAAAAGTGTCTGACGATGCAATTGACTTTGCAAAATGCAGAAAAATGGGCATAATTGCCTGGAAGTACCCGCCTGGAAATGGACTGGAGGTAGTTATTGAGAGGATGAAACTTTACCCTGTAACATCATTTGAAGGGCTCATTGGAGAATGGCAAGTCAAGAAGCTAATGTCAGAGGGGGTGATAACTGTAAAGGATGTAGTGCAGGCTCACCACGAGGGGAAGCTGGAAATTGATCTTTCGGAGGTTTACCAGATAGCGGTCGACCTGCTTAAATGAAAGGAAGCGCAAAAAGGTTTATTATAATGGCATTGGTTCTCATTACTTATGCCTGATGACCTAAGTATCGATAATATAGCTGGTATTGGCCCTGTGACAAAGCAAAAACTCCATGACGGTGGTATACTTAACATCATGGACCTGGCGACCCGTAACATATCTGATATAGCTGACCTTATAGGGGGCGATTCAGAAAAGGCATCAGATTTTATAACAAAGGCCAGAAGCTACTTGATGGAAAAGGGGGTGCTATCAAAGGACTTTATGAGCGCCACGGAACTCTATAAGATCAGAAAGAGCATAGAGAGAATTTCCACAGGTGCGCGCAACCTAGATGGGCTGTTTGAGGGAGGAATTGAGACCGGCGCCATAACTGAGTTTTATGGCGAATTTGGCTCCGGTAAAACCCAGATATGTCACACCATGTCAGTAGTAGTGCAGATGCCCAAGGACAAGGGAGGGCTTGATGGCAGCACAATCTACATTGATACCGAGAACACGTTCAGGCCTGAAAGGATAGCTCAAATAGCTGAAAACAGGGGCCTTGACCCGCTGAAAGTTATGGAGCGTATAATCGTTGCTAGAGCTTATAATAGTTCTCACCAGGAACTCCTGCTGAAAGCGATTGGCAAGTACATTGAAAATGAAGGGGTAAGGCTAGTGATAGTTGATTCTGTAACCTCTCATTATAGGTCAGATTTTCCTGGGAGAGGCACCCTTGCGGAAAGGCAACAGAGGCTAAACGGGTTCATGCACCAGCTGCTCAGAACTGCTGAAATGTACAACATTGCGGTTGTAGTTACAAACCAAGTTCAATCATCTCCAGATTCTTTCTTTGGTGACCCAACTAAGCCAGTGGGAGGGCACGTTGTTGCCCACATGAGCACTTATAGGGTTTACCTGAGGAAGTCCGGGAAGGCAAGGGTTGCCAGAATGGTTGACAGCCCATATATGGCTGAACGGGAAGTCGTATTTATTGTAAGCGAAAAGGGTATAGAGGACGCACCGGAAGATAAGAAAAAGTGAATGAGCAACGGTTAAAAGCTAGCTTTTTTGATTCAGAATAATGACAACTGATGAAAGGCTAGCCTTGATCCTGAAAGAGCCCACAGAGGAGGCAGTTACGGTCGAGGAGCTTCGAATGCTTCTGGACTCAGGGTCAAGGATAAAACACTATATTGGCATAGAAATATCAGGGCCATTACACCTTGGAAGCCTGATTGTTACAGGCATAAAGCTCAGGGACCTGCTTAAGGCCGGCATAGACGTAACTGTGTTCCTTGCTGATTGGCACACATATATAAATGAAAAGCTAGGCAAAAATTGGGAACTGATACAGGAATTGTCGAGCATGTATAAAATGGCTTTTACGGAGTTCATAGGGAGCCAGGTAAGGTTCATCAGGGGCAGTGAACTGTACCAATCAAAGCGGGAATATTGGGATAACCTGCTCAGGCTATCAACTCACGTATCAGTTCAGAGGATAAACAGGACGCTGACAATAGCTGGAAGAAGTGAAAAGGAAGAACTATCATTAGCTCAGTTATTTTACCCCGTGTTACAGGTTAATGACATACATGCCCTGGAAGTTGACATAGCGCATGGAGGGATGGATCAGCGAAAGGCGCACATGCTTGCCAGGGACATATTTCCTAAAATGGGCTGGAAGCCGCCAGTGGCTTTACACCATCACCTGCTGCCCGGCCTGATAAAGCCAGTAGTTGTTGGTGAGGAAGAGTTTTCAAAGATGAGCAAGTCAAAACCATCTTCAGCTATATTTATTCACGATGACTATGCTACAATAAGGGAAAAGCTGTCAAAGGCATGGTGCCCTGCAGGCATGGACACGGGAAATCCTGTTATGGAGATATTAAAATATGTAGTGTTTCCCACATTTGAAAAAATAAAAATCGAAAGGGATCTAAAGTACGGTGGAGATGTAGAGTTCTCTAAATATGAAGAACTCAGAAGTGCATTCATTTCTGGTTCACTGCATCCAGTTGACATGAAATTGGCAACGGCTAATTACATTGACCAGCTAGTAAGGCCTGTAAGGGACATGCTCATGAATAATGATGTTTACAAAATGTTTGAGCAAGAAAGCCACTGAGCTTGCGATGTGGATGAATTGTTGCTGTGTTGAACAAATATTTAAGTGACCTGTAACTCCAGGAGCTTTTTTCCTTCCTGCTAGGAATCCACAGGACCACAGTTGCGCTCCTTTTTCTCAGGTAAGAGACAACCTTTCCCCGATCCTCCTCTCTTATCATTGAACACGCCCTTGGAATAACGTATGTTCCTGATCTTGTCAAGCCTTCCTTGAT
>JARVJW010000139.1 GCA_029775955.1 Nitrososphaeria archaeon
GGTGGCACGAGGGTAAGCTGGGGACACGTGCCTTAATTAATTTATTCATTGGCCGGGAATAATCAATTAATGCAACAAAGCATATTGCTCCAAAAAATATATATACTATGGAAAAGGGTGTAAGTAGGAGTGAGAAAAATGGCAAGCGAATCTCAACCGGAAAAGGAAGAAAAAAGGGCTTATCCACCAAATAACATATTTATTGGAAAGAAACCAGTAATGGTTTACGCTCTTTCTGCTCAACTTCAGCTCACCCAGTACCCAGAGATTGTTCTCAGGGCGAGGGGCAGATCCATTTCTAGGGCAGTTGATGTAGCAGAAGTATTAGTCCACAGACTTGGACTCGACTCATACGAGGTTGGCCCCATAACAATCGGAACTGAAATTGTAGGAGAAGGCGAGGAAAAGCGCAACGTTTCCACAATTGAAGTAATAGTTCAAAGGAAGAAACAAGGAAAGTAACCAAAGCCCCTCAATTTTTTATAAATTATTTTTAAAAATATCATCAATACGTGCATTTGGTGAATGATGCATTTTGCAAGCTAATTATGTCCTTAACTCTTATTTTAAGTGATGAATCAATTGCCCCTCCACCTGCATATACTATTTTTTCTAATGAAATGGCATAATCTATCATTGTCTTGATCATGTTTTTATGCCCGACAGGAGGTAAAGCGCCTACCTTATATCCTGTAATTCTTGCAACTTCTTCCTTTGAGGCAAGTCTTAATTTTCTGGTTCCCAGTTCACGGGCCAGCTTGCCTTGGTCTACCCTTCTATCACCTCTTACTATGACAAGTACAGCATCACCTTCTGATGTTACAAATAACACCGATTTAACTACGTCACGAACGTCTATGCCTAGCTCCTTGCTGGCTTCATAAGCTCTATATGATTGACCATGTTTTAATATTGCATATTTAACACCTCTGTTTTTAAGGAAGTCATCCAAGTCAATGTCTGTCAGCATACACACTATAGATTCATGAACGAATTTTAAGTTTTTTGAATAACGCAGCTTTCCAGGATGATAAATGCCTTGCTCACTCCAAGAGCCACAAGTCCGAGTGATCAACAGTACCTTTCCAGCTCATGCCATACCCATGTGCAGGCATTTAAGAACACAACTCATAAATTTGTTCAGGGAGCCGGTTGAGCTTGAGAAAAATAGTGGTTCTGGAACTCATAGCAGAATGTTAATTTAGCTGAGAATTAGATACCTAATAGCAGCTAGATTTATAAGGTCTTTAAGGTAAATGGACTTAAGAAGCTGAAAAAAGAAGGAATGTATTTGAAATCGAAAATGCAGAATAGCGCACACTAATTGGAGGGCAATAAGGTTGGTTTATGAAAGCATCTTGTCACCACAGTTCACATCTAAATGGCGCTCATATGTGGATGTATTAACATAGACCTTAGGCGTAATTAGGCTAATATCAAAAAATAGCAGTTTTTATTATAAAATTGATATAATTTAATGTTTATATTTGATATAATTTAAATTATAATGTCTTCTTTTTTTACAAAAATTTTATTGTTAATAATTATGCCTAAGGTCTAGTATGTTTATTTGTTACTGTAGGCTAACGCTAGACAAGCAGCTCAATGCAGACATAAACTTTTACCTAAATATGAAGTTCCCCATGGTTGGTGTGTTAAACAAATCTTGCCTAGCTTGGCACTTCCTGACAGGGGTAAACAGATGACTCCCGATAAATTCGTGAGGAAGTTGAATGATATCGTGAAGCTCCGCATAAGATAGGATGCTTACCTGTGCCTAACTAGAATGAAACCTAATTAATATTTGTACACTTTTCCATTTATGTATTTTGCTGCAAATTTTAACACACTATCAGGATCTTCAAATGAGCCAAAATAAAGTTGCTCTTTAGCAGGCCAAGCGCTAAAATCATATATAGCAATGGAATAGCCCCTGATTACCCCTCTGGTAATAAACAGTATTGCTTGTCTGTTTTTATAAATTATGTTAGTTCTAAGGCCCTCGTCATAATCCAGGGTTTCCACAGCTTTATTTATTTCTTCTTTTAAATGCATAACTTCTTCATAAAATCTGGGCATGACTTTTAAATTGGTTAATGCTTATATTAGCTGTGCTATAAAATTGCTGAAATTATATAATTATATGACTGATAGTGAGGAAAAATTTGAACCCCTTTATAAAAATGAAGTAAGAATATTCGTTTGTGGACCAACTGTGCAGGATTATATGCACATTGGTCATGCAAGAACATATGTGTTTTTTGACGTGTTGAGGCGATACTTGCTTAGTTCAGGGTACAACGTTAAGCTCTTGATAAACGTGACTGATATAGACGAAAGTATTGAGCGCGAAGCTGGGGGTTTGGTGGAAAATTTTATTGAAGAAAAAGTCGATTCCTACAAAATGGACATGGAAAATCTTAAAGTGTTTCAGCTTTTTGGGTTTGAAAGGGTTTCAAGATATATACAGATAATGATTAGCCAAATTTCTGAATTGATAAATAAAGGATATGCCTATCCTACTGAGGAAGCTGTATTTTTTGACACTTCTAAAGTTAACAACTTTGGCAAGCTTGCCCACCTTACCAAAAAAGAACTTGAGCTAATGCCACTTGAGCTATCTCAAAAGAAGAAGAATTTGCTTGACTTTGCTTTATGGAGAAATCTTCAGAGTAAGAGCAATGTTTACAACAGCCCTTGGGGAAAAGGGTGGCCGGGATGGCACATACAGGATACAGCTGTCGCAATAAGCATGCTGGGGCCTCAGTATGACATTCATGGTGGAGCTTACGACCTGATATACCCACACCATGTGTCTGAGATAGCTCAGGCTGAAGCGTTAAGCGGAAAAAAGCCATATGTTAAGTATTGGGTGTACACGGGATTTGTCACAATAGAAGGCAAAAAGATGTCCAAGAGCGATGGAAATTGTGTTTATGTTAAGGATGTTCTAAATAAATATGATGCAGATTCTATAAGATTTTATTTGCTTTCTGAGCGTTATAATAAAAACATAGATTATGATCCTGAATCACTTGAAAGAAGAAGTAACGAGTTAAAGGCAATAAAAGATAAACTTGCAGGAGTTAATTTATCCTATAATGCAAAGTCGAAGAGATTTTATAATCAGATTTGTGAAGCTCTGAATGATAATTTTAATACACCTAAATTAATAAAATTAATTGAGGAAGCTATAAACTACCCAGGGAAGCTCGACATAACGTTAAGCGAAGCTAAACAGGCTTTAGTTAATACCAGCTCAATTCTAGGTGTGGAATTTGTCAGTTAACCAGATTTCCCTTAACGAATTAAATGAGTACGAATGGTGGTCCTACTGGGGCAACCATTTAAAAAACGATTATTTTTATGCAATTAAATCTGATTTTTTTAGGGAGCCTCTTTTTAACAGAGTTGGATTTTTATCAGGCAATGCAGAATTGCCTTCTGACTTGATTAATTCTGATATGTCATTTTTTGTTCCCATAGCAAAAGGTTATTGGGATGTCGAAAAGCGCCTTTTAACTGCCGGGTACATTGCGGTTGATCGACTGGACATATACAATTTTAAAAAGCCAATTATAAAAGATGAAAATGGAGTGGAAATCATAAAAGGGAAAGACATTGATAAATGGATATCTACATATGTCAGGTCATTTGAAGAAGACATCAATCTTATTCCTTACATTAGGGATTCACTAAAAAGGGCCTTAGCTGATGGAAAAACTTCACTCATAGCAAAAATGGATGGAAATGTATTTTCAGGAGTGGCAGCTGTATATGAAGGTGAAATTTCTGTTGGCGTATATTGCGTTGGCGTGCTTCCAGAATATAGGCACAGAAAAATAGGAACATCGCTTGTAAATTTTGCATCAACTTTTACTGACAAACCAATTTTTCTCCAGGCATTTTCTTCTGCAGCATTAGGCAAGTTTTACAAGAAAAGTGGATTTGAGCTAATCTATAGCAAGGAAGTGCTTAAAAAATCAATTTCTAATAAATGCGGGTCCTGCTTTACAAATTTTTATGTTAAAAGAGATGCTAGGCCAGGCATCTATAATTTAAATCAAATATTTGTTGGTCTAGATGGTTGTATCTCAGCAAACTTAAATTTTTCAACTAATGAACTGGAAAGCACTAAAGTTATCATAGAGAACACTCGCGGTTATATGCATGTATTGGATGGAAAGGTCAGAGTTAATTTACAGTATTTGCAGGTTGCGGATATTAGGTTCTTATACCTTGACATACTGCATGAACTGATCCACATATCTCAAAGCATAAAAGGTGAAAATTTATATGATACTAGGTTCACTTATTTCAATAGACCTACAGAGATAGAAGCTTATAGATTTGCAATATCTGAAGCACAAAAAATAGGAATGAATACAGCGGAGATAAAAGAATATCTGAAAGTTGAGTGGGTTTCAGAAGGAGAATTTAATGATTTTTTAAAACTCATGAACCTGAATTGACATTCTTAACAACTGAAGCCAGTAGTTCTTTTATGTTCAAAGGTATGTAGTTCATTGCCACTTATGTTTATTTTTCATAGTAAATTAGCTTAAAGCTCATTTAGGCCTTTAGGCAGTTCTGAATTAAAGTTTCTGATATTTTCTTGCAAAAATTTTTTTGTAAATTTACATGTTAATAGTAAATTTTTGAACTTTGATTATATAATAAACGGGCCCGGTGGGATTCGAACCCACGACCTACAGCTTAGGAGGCTGCCGCGCTATCCATGCTGCGCTACGGGCCCAAACGTACTTTTGATACATTTTTGGGTTTACATAGTTTTTAGGTGATATGTATTTAAGGGCATCGCAGCCCGATAGCTTGTAGCTCAACTGATGTTAATGCAGCCTGTCCATGGATCCCTTCTGCCCATTTTATATGGACCTGCTGCACAGCAACAGCTCAGCCTTCTGAAATCGTCTAGAGCTTACGCTGTCACCTTTTGGGTGCAGAGAAGAATATCTCCACCAACCATCTCCTTAGCCCTCTTCCATCCCTCACGCCCTAACCTGTTAAGGACCTCGCGCTTTCTAGCATAGTGCTGTGTTGGCGTTCTCCCTCAGTTTTAGGGCAGGCTCTATGCCCAATGAATCTAGCAGGTTGAAGTTCCTCTTTGATTTGTAGGCCTATGTTCCCTTTCTTCCTTACTCCTTTACGAGGGGCATGAATTTGGTATCGCCTGTCCTTTAAGAGGTGATCCTGAACCCGATCATCCTGCCATTATTTACAGCTTGATGAACTTCCTCCTCTCCCTCCTCCGCATCTGCTCTATGTGCTCTGTTGCTGATATTCCGTTGCAATTAACTATTGTCGTTGGTAACTCTTCTTCATTTGTAGCTATCAACTCTAACTTCACCATTGACAGTATCATTATTTGAGCGCATTCGCTACATGGGTTTGATGTATTCAGTGAGTGACTTGGTGATTTCCTGATGTCAAGGCCAACCTTGAGTTACGACAGGAATTCGATATACGAATCTGGGTACACGAACCTCCCTTGTTGCTGTTCATCCCCTGTAGTTCCTCCTTCTAGGAGTCCAGGATCATGCTTCCATTTCCACCTATACTTAGTTATAGTCGTGCCAGGGCATGATATTACAGGCACTATAAATCAAGACAAAAATAATAGACAAAAAATGTCAAGTTGGGCTACAAGCTAGCAGCCCGAGTCAACTTTGAAAATATTATCTAAATCGCTTTTAATTTTTTATGAACAGATTTATAAATAAATGTGCTATTCGTTATCACATTGAACAACATCGCAATAGCAGGTATGGGACCAGCCGGAGCATACCTTGCGTCATTGTTAGGTGAACGGGCTGAAGTATACGAAATGCAACAGGAAGAATCGTTTACATCTATATGCGCCTGGGGAACGGGTTCACTTGGAATGAAGGATCTGCTTAAGCATGTAGGGATAAACATTGATGATTATATCCTTTTTTCAGGTAAAAGGCTATATCTTGAATTAGGTGGAAATTTGTTAAGGTTCTGGCTCGATGGCCTAGTAACATTTGATAAGCCAAGATTAATGAAGGATCTTACAAGAGGCATAAAAGTGCATTATGGTACTAGGGTTTACAGCGGGTTCCTTGAATCTCGCTACAAGATTGCCATTGATGCGACAGGTGTTTACCGGAGGTTGTTATCGCCAATTAAAAACGACTTTCTGTTACCTACCGTACAATATTTAGTAAAATACATCAATATGCCTTATGATGATTTCTACATAATGCCTTTTGAAAATTATGGGGGTTACCTCTGGTTTTTCCCGCTGGGAGATAAAAATGCCTATGTTGGCGCAGGAAATGTAGTTCCTGATCACGAAAAGAGGGTGCTGAATTTTATAGCAAAAACAAAGGGTGAAATAGTTGAGGGTTCAAGAATGGGCAAGGCAATAAGGCTTATTCCTCCATCAATGGCAGAACCCCATTTTCGAATGAACGTAATTGGAATAGGGGAATCAGTTGGAACTGTCTTTCCACTTGTGGGCGAGGGAATATTGCCCAGTATGTTTTCCGCCAAAATCCTGTTTGATAGCGAATTTAACTACAGGTTATATAGTATAAGATTGAATAAAACTTTTGAATCATATAATGCGGCATTTAAACTAATAATGAATAAAATGAATAGGTCTGGCGGGTTTTTTGAAAATTTAAGATTGATGCTGACCACGCTCAGGTACATAAGGGGACACTCCAAAATAATTGGGATGAAGGTTGGACTGTTAGACATGCTAGATGTGCTCAGGTTCTTTTGAAGATGCTTCCATATGGCATATCAAATGTTGGAAGTAACCTTGTAATAAAAAGTGAAGGGCGAACTATAGCTCTGGATCCTGTCACGCCAGTAAGCGCTGACTTGATTTTTATCTCCCATGCTCACTTTGACCACCTGATGAAAAAAATAACATCACCAGTAATCGCTTCAAAAGAAACAGTTGAACTGGCAATAGCCAGGGGAGTGAAAATTTCAGAATTTACCCAAGGGCTTGATGGTATTAAGCTTGTTGATTCAGGCCATATATTAGGCTCTATGGCACTTATCACTGGTAAAAATGAAACCATGTATACTGGTGATTTTGCTGGGAGACCTAGAGGCTTTATGGGGAGACTTGAGCCAAAGCACGTAAAAAATCTGATAATTGAAAGCACTTATGGAAAAAAAGAGTACGTTTTTCCTTCTATTGCTAGTGTATTAAAAATGGCAATGAATGCTGTAAGCAAAGCTTATGATGCCGGTCTTGGAGTTTCGCTTCATGGATATACACTTGGAAAGGCTCAACTGATAAGCTACTTTTTTAAGGCCTGGAAGCCTCTGATATTTGATAGGAAGGTGGAAAATATTAACAAAATTTATAGGGCGCATGGTATAGCGTTACCAGAACCTGATTACGTTGTTGATCAATTAACAGAACTTCACAATGGTCCCTATCTTTATGTAGCACCCATGTATCGAGGGGTTAACGTTTGCCCAGTTAACATATCATTTACTGGTTGGGCTATTAAAGGCAAAAACTCCTCGTTGCCTATAAGTGACCATGCTGACCATGATGAACTTATTAGCTTTGTTAAAGCAATAAATCCTGAAAATGTAGTAACAATTCATGGATTTGATAAGGAACTTGCTAGGGAGTTAAGGGGGGAAGGATTTAAAGCCCAAGCTTTTGGTGACCAACAAGTGAAAATATCAGACTTCATATAGCTCGTAAAAATGATATATCCTGCTTTGTTGCATTAATTGTACCAGATGATCAATATTTGATATTACTATTTTAATTATTAACGCCACAAATTTACATTGACCCACCTTGGCAGATAGGGATGAGTATAATGAAAAGCTTGTAAACATTTGATGTGTTTGTTAATGCTGACCTTCTGATTAACTGGGCTGAAGAGGATGAATGAAGGAAAGAGGGGAAAGCCCTATGCCTACTCTGATGCACTGATGCTTATCATACTGGCCGTAAAGGAGTACTTTGGACTTCCATACAGGCAGACCGAGGGCTAAGATGCTTGGTGGAATATGGGGAGCCAGGATACCATCCTATACCCAGATCTGCAGGTGGCAGAAGGGGCTGAAGGTTCCGCTTGGGGTATGACGAGGATAATCCTGTTTACATAGCAGTTGACTCATCAAGATATTCAATAGGGGTGAATGGATCAGGCAGAAGTGAGGAGGGGATGGGTAAAGCTGCACATTTCATGTGAATCACCTCATAACCGGCGTGGAGGTAACAGATGAGCGCTGATGGGAAGGAGTTCAGCAAGCTTGTTAACGGTGCAATGGATACTGTTGGCAAAGTGAATAAGGTGTTCGGTGATTCGGCCTATGACTCCAGGGATAACTTTAACTCAGTGCAGGCCATGGGCGCAGAGCCTGTAATAAAGCCCAACTCCACTGGAAAATCGAAGGGTCAGGTCAAAGGTAGTTAGGGAGTTCCTCAATGATCCAACTGCATGGAAAAATAATCATAGATACGGACAGAGGTGGAAGCGGTGTTCTCTTCGTTAATGCTAGGAGAGTACGTATCATCAGCGCTTGATGCAGGAATATTCAACGAAATAATAGCCATTTACACATATAATGTTGTGGAGGCGCATCGCGGTGGCACGAGGGTAAGCTGGACAAAGGGGCACGTGCCTTAATTAATTTGTTCATTGGCCGGGAATAATCAATTAATGCAACAAAGCAATATATCCAATAAGTATTTATGTTAATAAAGTCATGAATCTTCTTTGCATATTAAGAAACTCAATTTATCAAGGGTT
>JARVJW010000079.1 GCA_029775955.1 Nitrososphaeria archaeon
TCTTCCTCTTCGTCCCAATCCTCATCATCCATGTCCTCTTCGTCCCAATCCTCATCATCTAAATCCTCTTCATCTAAATCTTCATCTTCAGACATAATAGACCGCGTTTAGAGTTGACAGATTAGGTTCTTATAAACATTACGGTCAAAATGCTTTGTTGCATTAATTGATTATTCCCGGCCAATGAACAAATTAATTAAGTGTCCCTTTGTCCAGCTTACCCTCGTGCCACCGCGATGCGCCTCCACAGCATTATATGTGAACACCTTGGCTATTATTCCGTTGAATATTCCTGCATCAAGCGCTGATGACACGTACTCTCCTAGCTTTAACGAAGAGAACACCGCTTCCACCTCTGTCCGTATCTGTGCTTCCATGCAGTTGGATCATTGAGGAACTCCCTAACTACCTTTGACTAACCCTTAGATTTTCCAGTGGAGTTGGGCTTTATTACAGGCTCTGCGCCCATAGCCTGCACTGAAGTTATCCCTGGAGTCATAGGCTGAATCGCCGAACACCTTTGCCCATTGCATCAAGCTTGCTGAACTCCTTCCCGTCAACGTTCATCTATTTGTTACCTACACGCTGGTTATTGTGCGCCTGCTTATATTCACGAATACCATCTAGCCTTTGGATGACCTTATTGTTTCTGCTACAGTTGTAGCTCTAGTGAAGTAATTCAGCGTGGCCGCCGGAGACCTGTCCCATAGGCACAGACTATCTAGGGCAGACGCCGTAGGATGGCCGTAGTGCCGATGAAAACGACCTAGAGCCTATCCGGGATGAGATCCATTGTTGAACTCAAACAGGATTTGGCGCCTTTGCTGCACCTCATGTTTGCGAGATGACCGAGTTTAGGTTGCTTTCGTTCACATAACACGGCATTTTTCCCTGATTTACAAGTGTTGTAATATGTTCCCCATGTTTACCTATAAGTCTTCTGAACGCATTCCAAGTCAATACTGAAACTGCCTCCATCCTTTTGGTATCCACCAGGAGTATCCTGTATTTTCTGCAGAACTTTGCGACCTGATCCCTGGCCACTACCCTTCCAAACCCGGTGGCCTTTACGTATCGCCCTTCAAATGCGGGGATCCTGGCCCTGTCGAGAGCCACCGCAAATATAAGGCCTTTCCCCTCGCTTACCTTCCAATACTTGTCCGACTTGATTGCCGCGTTAAGGTTCTCTCCATCCTTCTTCGATATGCGCCCTAATATGCTGGGAGGCTTCATATTGGCATCATCAATGCCTAGGGTTTAAAAGGGTACACCTTAAGGAGCATTCTGCTCAAGCTCTAGCAAAAATCATTTGCCTTGTGGTTGGATTCAGCAGCAACTCACCCTTTTCAACTTTATTGGCTTTTACATTTCATGATTATTTGCTATGGCAGTTTCGCTTAGCAGCCTCCTCGCCTTTTCCAGGAGGTTGCCTGATTGCTTGGCAAGGCTCAGTTCCCTGACCAGCGTGGCCCGGCTTGAGTTCTCCCTGTAATAGCGGTACACCTGGTCCACCCTCTTCTTGGATATGCCCAACGCCTGGGAAATATCATGCTGGTTCTTCCCCCCAGCCTTCTCCCTCACTACTATGTATTCCATCCGTCTGGCATCCAGCTTTGTCATATTTACTACATGCTTCTTGTATATCCCTTTCCAGAACTGACCCAGGATATAACGTTTGATCATCTTGGGAAATAATTGTCGGAAAGGAGACACAGCCAACACAGCAGATATACTTAAATCGATTAAATCATTATAAAGATATTATGAGGGTCTTATGACGAGTGATTATCCTTGTAGGGGTGATTACTCTTGGACTGGTTGAGCTGTCGGGATTTGGCGTTCAACGGAGTAATGTTCATGCGCAAACCCAATCATTGTCCGATCCAATAGATTGGGCTATAGGAGGCTACTCAGAGACAGTAGGATATAGTCAGTATCAATTCCAATGGATTCCAACCCCCATAAATTCGTCAAACATAAACTATGGCGGAGTATTAAATATAGCTGTAAAGGCCAATGGTACGGAGGCGCTAAATGGCGATGGCGCTATTGCGACGTGGATTCAAGCCGCTGTATACATAACAAGCTCAGGAACTTACTATCCATGTATTAATGTGTGGGCCCTAACCTACGACGGGCCCCCTCAGTATTCTCAGAATCCCACCATATATACATGGCCATCCCTTCCAATTAGCCCAAATGGTCAAATAGCGTTTATAGAGCTTAACTATATGACATATGCAAGTCATACAGGTTGGTGGTATATCCTAGGCCTCGGGACAGGAAGTTCTCCATCTTCATTGGTATATCTGGCAGTCCTGACTTACAGTGGAGGTATATATTACCTGAATGATCGTGGTGGATATTCTGCAGGGGCTTCTCCTGGGTTAACGGCCGTTGGGAATAGAGCAGCAGATATACAGAATCAAGGTGAATACGTCTATCCGTCGATAGGGCTCCAGATAAATGAAAATAGCTATGGACAATTTACCGCCTCGAATCCAGCGTTCAGAGTATATGGTTTATTCTTTGCTAGAAATGATTATCTAAGCGGTGTAAATTATGCTAATAGTTCGAGGTTAAGCGCGGACTACGGTTTTATGGCGGGGGAATCATCCCCACCCGCCACATTGACTGAAAGCGGCGGAACATTTTATCCGCCTAACGGAGGAGCTACAGAATACACATATGCGTTTGGTACTCCCGAGGGAATTCATTCCTCCGGCCAGTTGACCGCATATACACAAATACCCGGCACCGACTTGGCCACCCTGAAATCTGTAACCGGAAATGCAATAAATTCATTCGTTGAGCATGATGTTATATTTCAGTCTGAACAATCAGTTGCGTTCGCGTCCATACAAACTAAATTTATTGTCTTTCCTGCATTCTTAGGCATGCCACTTCACCCTCCACCATGGTATTGGGAACATCCTTATGAGTTATTTACATTGCTCGGATTAATCTTTTTAGCGGCATATCTGATAGTATTTTTACTGCCTAGCCTTGTACGCTATGCGCGTAATAAAAATCACAAATAGTAGATTCACGCTAGGAAATCAGGAATAGTGCTGCAACAATACCTCAGGTACTTCTCGTAGTTGTAGATGGAAGTCATACCATCCAATGTCTCCCCCCCTTAAAAGGGCCCGATCTTGGCATGTGTAGTTTGATGTATAAGGAAAAATTCCGTGTTCGCAGTTAGGTTCACCAAGCAAGCTTGCCATATAGGGGAAGAGCGTTGCATATACATTCAACATGGCTGATGGGAAAAGTATCAAAAAGGTGCAAGCACAAATGGGCCCACTGGAGCATCAAGGGTCTGGAAAACTTGCAACATATAGTGCTGATAAGTTGCATGAAGAATGACATATATGAGCTATTCTACAATGCCTATATCCATCCATCAGCAAATCCATGGTGTCCACAACATGGTTAACATACAATTGAACAGGATCAAAATATTATGGTATATCTGTCAAGGTCATTTCTTTAAAACTATTCTAAGTTTGTCGGTATTTATTAAATATGATTTTAGAATATCCTTTTTTGTTTGCCAAGAATGACATATAATATGTGTTCTGTCGTATCTGTATATATATATCCAATTGTTCTTTTATTTCAAGAATAGACCACTTCTCTAACACTATGTCGTTTTATCGTAACGACTTGTGTTGGTGAATAAATAAGGACATATCCTTTGCAGCGTCACCACGTCGTGGGCAGAAGTAATAGTAGCTCGGTCCATCATATAAGCGAGCACTATACTATAGCTAATAGGTGTAGCATGACACTCTGGTACTATCGGTGGTAAAGCCCAGACACAACCCGAGTTAGGTCTGACCGCTCGTCCCTCTTGAATAGGATACATCTGAAGCCAAGCTCACTACACCTTTCTATGATCTGTCTTCTGTCGTCTATGAGCACAAGATTCCGAGACTCGCCGACTCTGTCCGCTAGAGCTATCTTCCTCAGCTGGAGTTCCTTGTTCGCCACATCTTCCCTGCCGAGTATGCCCTGAAAATACTCCGCCAAAGCATACTTGGCCATGAATAGCGACAATGCTTCGACGGACTGCATAGATGAGATATACACTCTGCTACCCCTTTGCCTTGCCAGCTCAAGGGAAGGGATGACGTCTGGAAACAACGGGCTTCTCCCCACTGCCTCGATTTCGTACCGCTTTACTATTGTATTGGCTATGCTGAATTCTTCGGTGCCCCAGTTCGATTCAAAGAACTTGTTCAGGCTCGTGATCTCCTTGCCTAGCTTAGATGAAACCCTAAGCCGCACGGCTTTCCAGTTTACGGAGAGGGATGTTATCACACCATCAAAATCCAGCGCTAGTGTAATCAAGGTCCTCAGACGACCCTCCACGACCTGCCTGTTTTGCCGTCTAGGAGTACGACCCCACTGTCCATCTGCCTTATGAGATACAGGCCTTCTTGATATAGGTCGTATTGAGGGATCTGAGATAACTCTTCACCTAATCCGAGCAGCAAGTAATCATATGCGATATTCTGGAGGACATCCCTGCTCACTTTGGAGCAAGCGTATCCCCAGAGGGGCGCTGTGGTGTGCCACTTACCATCGACTTCGGTCACGAACAGCTTTCCAGCCCCATCCTCCTTTATGTCAACTGAATAGAAGCCGTTGGGCTCGGCATCAAGACGTATTACGGCTTCGGTACCCACGGAGTTGACAGCTTCTTCACTTATCGTCCTAGCTACGCTTGGCGTTCCGGTGAGCCCAGTCAGGCTTATGTGCTTAAATGGATACTCTAGCCTTTCTCGGGCGCTGGATGTCACAAGCCTTCCATGTAACCAAAGTGAATCGAAAGCCAAGTCCCTGCCAGGAAGGTAGGACTGGAGTATAAATTCGTCCAGCTTTGCCCTCCCCTGCAGTACATTAAGCCTTATCCAGAGTTCGGCCTGCTCTGCCGTATCCACCCTGAGGCTCAGCCGTGCGCCGGCCCCCCTTTTTGGCCTGAGCCATAGCGGCGAACCCAACTCCAAGAATGCTCGCTTTACGTCTTCGATATCAGCCAGCCTGCGGGTGTCCGGCACGCTGACTCCTGCCGAACTGAGCCTTTCAAATATCACATCCTTATCGGGTGCTATTGAATCTTCGCTTGGAAGAAGCGAGTGGACATGCAGGTTAGTGAACTCGTCTAGCGCACCACTTATCACCTTAGCTTCCGAGCTAGGGCTGGGATGAATAAAGTCAGGTCTATATTCCCTTACGACCTTCAGAAGGGTTTTTAGGAAGTCTGGGTCGGAGTGGGCAGGTGTCCTTACGCTTACGTCCAGTTCCGGAAAGTGTGCGTGAAACGTATTATATTCGGTCCCCACTATGAAAATCTTCCTCCCCACAGCCACGGACGCTTCCCTGAGCGCTCTCACAAAGTTCACTCCCCCCATGCCACCGGCACCAGTGACCAGCAGGCTTATTTGCTCCTTCAATCAGGTCCCTCAATCCATTCCTTTGTCACTTTTACAGCGTCGATACCCCTTAAGAATGATACCTGACCTTTGGACACTAAGGTTTCTAGCAAGTGTTGGTATTCCCTCCCACCCTTCATCAGCAACACGTTATCATGCCATAGAAGGGTCACCAGCTTGATGCCCATCCTAGAAAGCTTCCCTATGCTATCCACTAGAAAATTCACGACGTTAGACTCAGTAATCCCCATGTATGTAAAAATGTAAGCGTCCATGTATGTAATCGGGAACTCTACAATATCACCTAGCATGTAACTGCCACTATTTTTTTCGTCAACCTTGTCCCTTGTAAGGCACACGGAGGAGTCATAATTGAAGCCCACATTGCCAAGGCGCTGAATTTTACTCTTGGCGATCCTTAAGTAATGCACCCTTACTCCGATAACTCTGTCCCCCAACGCCTCCTCTACCGCGGCCTTTTCTGATTTGATGGCGTTCAGCGAGCCGCCATGGTTGGCATGGAGGCCGACCTCCCACCCCCCTCTTCTGAGGTCGGATAGATCCATTCGGTATTCATCCACAGTTGATGAATCGTCATAAAGGGGACGAAAGAAGAATGTAGATCTGATGCCCAGTGATTTCTCAATATCCATCATGGTAGGTATACCATAATAGGGGTTGAAACCTTCGCTCTTTACTCGCCCTAGGGTGAATTCATCAAACCTCTCCCTTCGTGCAAAAATGTGATCTGCGCCTGGTCCCCCTTTGGGCCAGTCTATATCGTGGCTGAGAAATATATACATATAAAAGTAAAAAAGAAAGAATCTTTTAAGCTTAACTATCCCTGTTTGTTTGATAGGAGATGCACAAATAATATATAAAAAGCTTATTTAAACTTGATTTAGGATGCGGTCGGCGGGATTTAAACCCGCGATCCTCAGCTTGGAGGGCTGACGCCCTAGGCCAGACTAGACGACGGCCACGTGTCCTTGTTTGTAGCCCGAACCTCAAATATTTATTCATTTCGATGCAGAATGCTTTGGGAAATGGTGCTAGTGGCTCAGGTAATTCAGTATAACAGGCCTAACCGTTGACAGCCAAGGAGAAGGGGTTGACAGTATTTTAGAAGCTCTTGCTGAAAGAAAAGATAACATTCATTGTGGGAAGGATTGATCGCACTGAAGCAAGATAAAGTTCTTCGACATATTTGAGAAGTTCGTTAACATGGCCAGGGAGATGGCCATGAAGGCATCGATCTACAACAGGTTCATCATGATGGCGTAACCAGCCGGCCTGACGGCAAGCGCCACCCAGCGGGGCTAATTTATACCCGTAGAGCCGTGTAACAGAGCACAAAAAACCGGCTGTGGGACAAAATTCCGCAGATAGGGTCCCCACACCGTCGTGCATGGGCACGGCGGTTAGCCGGCGCTATATGTATGAAAGGACGAATTTTTTAACTTCGCTTTTTATAGCATGGCGGAACTGCACAGTGCCGATATCCAATCAAAGCTGAAGGACATAGGCTATTACATAAGTGAAGAATACCTCAAGGAGCACCCGAAGAAGGAGAGGGACTGGAGGACCTATGAGCAGCAGTACGCCAGAAGGATAAAGGAGGCCATGAGGATGCTGGAGCCGCTGATACACGAAGCCGTGACCACCATATGGGTGTACCAGGAAGGTGAGACGAGGGGAAGGCCGGAGATGCTCACCCTAGAGCAGAAGGTCAAGCTGCTGCTGATCAAGCAGCTCGTAGGTGAATCAAACAGGATGTTTGCCAACATGCTGGATATATTCTCCATGGTGTCCGGGATGGATGTGTCGTATAAAACGGTGGAGAGGCTGTATTCCGACGACATGGTCATGATGGCGCTACACAACCTGCTCATGCTAAGAAGAAAGGGGGTCACCATGTCCGACGCCACCGGCGATGGGACAGGCTACTCCCTGACCATAAAGAGGAATTATGAATCCTACGCGCAGAAGCTGAAGGACGGGGCAAAGGAGGCAGAGGAGGATCACAGGGTGAGGCTCTTCGCCTTCACCATAATGGACCTGAAGACCAGGCTGTACCTGGCCTGCGGCTCAAGCCTGGAGAAGGAGGCGTTCGAAGGCGCCATGGCCATGCTCTCCCGCGTCGATGTCAGCCTGAGCTCCATGAGGCTTGATAGGTATTATTCCTACCCTACGTACGTTGATGCTTTCGGTGCAGGGACAAAGGTGTACGTCATACCCAAGAAGAATTCAACCCTGAACGGCTCTCAGAAGTGGAAGGACACCATGAAGGATTTCGCAAGGGACACCGTAAGCTATCTGGAACAATATCATAAAAGGAGCAACTCCGAGTCCGGCTTCTCACAGGACAAGAAGATGCTCGGCTGGACGGTCGCACAGAGGAGAGAGGATAGGATAGGCTGTGCGCTGTTCTCCATCGGGCTATGGCACAACCTGTTCAACCTGGCACCGTAGAATTTTGTCCCACAGCCCTTATGAGCCTAACATATATATACAGCTCTCCTTATCAAGATAAGAGATATAGGCTGGTTTTAGAACTACAAGCTTGTATCACTTGCTCTACATCAATCAGGCATAGTGTAGTACAATGGCAGGGTTCCAGAATGCCCGGCAATTGTGGAATCAACAATATGAAATCATGACCCAAGTACTTCTACATAATCAGGAGCAGGGAAGGAGACCAAAAGGCAATAATAGAAGTGGCTAAGAAGATGCTCACTAGAAAGATTACAAATCAACTGACAGGAAACCAAAAAGCTTAACGGGATAGCATATTGCTAGCAAAGGCTCAGGACAGCCTGTGAGGCGTCTATCATGAATGTTTCGTGGAATATGGGGAGCCAGGACAGTAAAGAGAAGGGGCTAAGGATTCCACTTGGAGTATGACAAGGATAATCCTGCGGACATAGCAGTTGACTCATATTCAACATTGATGAATGGATCAAATAGGAGGAGGGGATGGGTAAAGCTGCACATTTCATGTGAATCACTTCAGCGTGGAGGTAACAGATGAACATACGGCTAACGGGAAGGTGTTCAGCAAGCTTGATGCAATGGGCAAAGGTGTTCGGTGATTCGGCCTATGATTCCAGTGATCAATGCAGCCATGAGTGAGTCTGTAACCAACTCCGGAAAATCGAGTTAGGTTAAAGGCAGTTAGAGAGTTCCTCAATTATCCAACTGCATGGAAAAATAGGTATGGACAGGGGCGGAAGCGGTGTTTGTTAATGTTAAAAGAATACATGTCATCAGCGCTTGATTTAAGAATATTCAATGAAATAATGACC
>JARVJW010000157.1 GCA_029775955.1 Nitrososphaeria archaeon
GTATGAGTTCGCCTAAGCCATTTATCCCAACACCACGCCCTTCTCAAATCTATACTCTCTTCGTAAGGTTTCACTGAAATCCCATTCCTGTAACTGTAAAGCGTTTCCTTAACTCTAACGAATCTTCAGTTCAGGCCTATTTCTTCCTGCTCGCCCACGAATGTATCCTTTCCTCCACGATTCAAGCACGGAATAAGCCTGTTTTATTGCTGAGTCCACGTAATGCTTGGAATAGGCCCACCCTTCAAGGTACTTAGCCTTTTTCCAAAAGTCTTATCCTTCCTCTTCCATAACTCATACAAGATAGAGTTTGTGCATGTAATCCTCTATAAGCCCATTTACCTCAAGGTCATGTGGCATTGATGCTTTGACCAACAAGCTTCTTGACACCATCAATAACCTCCCCATACCTATGGCTTATTCCATAGAGCCTTCCAGCAAAGTGAGAAACTGTCGTAATTAAGTCTTCAACAAGTTCTCCTTGAGTCTTTTCATCATGGTTTTTCTGTTCCGAAAGTTGTGAAAGTTTTCTTTAAAGTTTCAATGCCAAACCCTGTGAGCCTGTCTTCATAAGCGAGTATCACTTTAGATATTCTTCTATATTTGCCAATATTTAAACATATCTACATTGAAACTGTAGTCTACGGCAAAATTCTGATTAATACAGCTAGTTGATTAGCTCTAACCGCATAATTAGTTTGAATTGAATATAACCACTGTCATAATAATGCATGTAAATTGCATTTTGTCCATTTAACTGAAACCGTTTCTGAAAGGTTATAATTTCTTATAACCATCATTCGGAGCGTTGACCTTCAAGCCCGCTCCGGTCACCTTAGGCTCATGGCCGGTGTACAGGTATTCATCCTTCAAAGAAGGCCATCCGCACTCACGGTAGCCGCAGGGTATGGCAAGTGAGGCCAGCCTATCCCTGTCGTAGTCCACGCCACAGGTTTCGCATTTCGATATCCCTCAGCTTATCACCACAGACAGGACACTTCGAAGTTCCTCTTGTGTTAACATAAACGGTCTTGAATGAGGACTTGTATTCAATCATCTTCTGGTAAAGCCTTTCATTTGTTCAACTTTGTCCTGAACTTCCTGTTGCTTCCATTTATTCCGTTCAAGTCTTCAAAGACAAACGATGAGCCTGGGTTTTCCTTTACCATCTCCGTAGCTTTTGCAAATCATTGACACGGTTCTTTTGCCTACCTCTGGCCTGGCGCAGTTTCCTGTACTTCTTTTGTCTATTGTGCTTCTGCAGGCTCTTCCTCCTCCTGAAGTCGTTCTGTATGTGCGCTATGTTAGATATGCTCTATGTGTCAGTTCCTTTCAACACAGGCCTGTCATCACCGTCGCAAACGTGGAATCTATCGTGAAGTCCTGCGCCACGAAACTAGGGTCTTTTCCGATATGGTTAACACACAAAATTGTCAGTCAACAAGGCTCTAAGCTTTGCCCTTGCTGTATTCCAGGAAGTGCTTGTTCTCAGTGTTTATTGGGACGTAAGCGTAATGCCCGGGCTGGAGCGTTGCTTTGTCACCTTTAACCTTCAACAGCTTGCCGTCAATCCTCAGCTAGCCATGATTGTTTTTCTTATATTATCAGGCAACAGCGGAAACTGGGTTGAGGTTGTGAATTGCATAATCGTAGTTTGACACGAACCACGGCTTGACATCAATGCAATTGGCGAAGGTATCCTATTGAAATATGTATAGCCATTTCATAGGCAACTTCAATAGCATACCTTATCGCGTTCTGCATGTCCGTGAGGTACTTCCTCTTGTGGATCGTAACGCCTGACAATTGTCCCCCTGGATTTCCATGGATGGCTCATGGCTTTATCACCTTCAGTATTTCCTTCATATATATTATAGCTACTCATAAAGGTCATCGTTGCTGTTTCTAACCCCACACCCTGTCAGCAAAGGATTTCTGGAATATTGTGTTGCGTTTATTATTTTCCATTCTCGAGAGCTGCCTCTTTATATCCTGTTATGTGTCGTTATGTTCTATGCCCTTACCGTCTGAGCATTTGCTTGAATATGATTCATCGATGACAAAAACAGCAATTTCATTTTCCTCTGCCTGAGACGTTGAATGGAATTTGCACAAGTTGTTTTTCTGCCCATATTAACTGACTGTTTCATCCTTATTGTGACCTAAGACAGTTGTGTCGATGCTCTTTAAGCTGCAGCTTTCTAGGCCTTATTAGCCTCTCAAGCATTTCGAAAAACATTTTTCAAATGCCTGAATTGCATTGTGCATCAACTCATGAAGCACTATTACCTTAACTGCTGTATCTGGTTCTGTAAATCGTTCTTCTGTTTTGGATACACGTTCATAAATGACCGTTTTTCTCTCATTCAGAATTTTGTGAATTTATTATAATTGTACATTTTGTTCGGCATTACAGTGTAACGCATTCATCCGTCCACACAAAGTGTTTTTCTAGATATCTGCAATAGGTTCAGAACTTCTTTAGCTTTCACCATTAATAAATTTATGCTATTACAAAAAGTTTTCATTAACTATGTTTTTCATTTTAAATTTTTCAACCATTTCGTAGCCCACCCTAGTGCTTCCTCATCACTTTTTGCCTGAACCGGCGGATGCTTAAAAAAGTACGATGAAGGTTCTATCAAGGGCCCCTCTAATCCGTGGTCAATGGCAACTTTCATGAACCTTATTGCGTCACTCATTACTGCCGCGAACATTGACTTGTCATCAACTGAAAGTTTTACCTTGAGTTCTATAGGAAAATCGGCGAAGCTTTTCCCTTTCAAGTATATATAGCATATTTTGTTATTCCCCAGAAATGGCACATAGTCACTTGGTCCTATTCTTATTTTGCCCATCTGTTCAAGTTCCATTCCATATGGCAACACACTTGTAACAGCGCCTGTTTTGCTAACCCTTTTACTCTTCAGCCTTTCTTCAACAGTCATATTCAGGAAATCCGTATTTCCACCTATGTTAACCTGATACGTTTCGTCAACTAATACACCTCTCATGTTGAAAAGATTTGCCAGTGTCCTGTGTAAAATTGTAGCTCCCACCTGCCCCTTCACATCATCCCCCATTACAGGAAGGTGCGCGTGCACAAATTTTTTTTGCCACTCTTTATTGCTTGCAATGAACACTGGTATTCCGTTAATAAATGCAGTTGTAGCTCTGATCGCTGCCCTAGCATAACTTTTAGTTGCCTTCTCACTGCCAACAGGAAGGAGGTTAATCAACATATCAGCACCACTGTCCTTTAGCTTTTTTGCCACTTCGTCTTCTGTCCCATCTTTGCTGATTGGGGAAAATGATTCAACCATATGAGGTGCTACTCCATCATGAACTGGCCCAGCAGAAACTTCAACACCAGTTTTAGGCACTTCTGCGTATTTCGGTGTCAAGTTTGGGCTTTCGAATATTGCATCCGCGAGGTCCTTTCCTACCTTCCTGGAAGAAATGTCAAAAGCTGCTACGAACTCAATGTCACTTATTTTATACCCGCCTATTTCCTCACTCATTACCCCTATAGCCCTCTTGCCTTCAGAATAGTAATGTGTACCCTGAACAATTGCTGATGCAGTATTGCCTATTCCAGCAAGCGCAACCCTTATCTTTTTTCCCATGACCCATTATCATGCTGTAAGTTAGATAAAGTTACCGCCCAGAGGCATCGCGCAAAAATCGCCTCAATATTCCCACTTTTGGCAATGTCACTTCTCCCACTTCGGGTTCTATTGCTATTGCATTTAGCTCATCAACATCAACAACTGACTTGAAGTATGGGGAAAGCAGCTCGCGCTTGTCAATTGCATTTACTTCCACTCCTGAAGATATTGGTGATAGGGCTGGCAGGCAAATAAAATTGATTCCTGAAATTGCCTTGCCATAAAGTATTACTGGCATTTTAATGCTGTCAAAGCCCTTCCTCAGCAATATTGCCGGCTGCTCGTGCCCAATTACCAGTGTCCTTACACCTTCTAGGGGGTTTAACCTGTGACCGTGAACGAACTTATAACCTGCTTCAAAATATTCATCATTTAAATTAAATCCAAGAAGTGCGGAAATATTTGAAAGGTAATTATCATGATTTCCCCTTACAACTATTACTTCCCTATAGAGGGCCCTGGATTCCTTATACACCTTCTCCACTTCCACCCACTCCTGCCTCGATGCTCCGCTGAATCCGTGTTTGAAATCGCCATTGATTAGAATCCTGCCTGCACCTGTAAGTTCGTGCATTTTTCTTATTTCTTCAATTACTAGTTTTATCTGAATTTCTGGTAAATATATTTTTGATTCTTCAGCAAGTACCCTCTCCTCTCCAAGCTGAAGGTCTGAAACAGCAAGTAGGTCAAGTTCTCGGAAATAAACCCCTCTGTGGCCAGGCACTGAAAAAACATTGTTAATTAGTTCCAACCTGTTCGCTCCTCAAATATTCAAGAAGTTCCCTGTGTAGCTTCATTATCATTTTTCTCCTATCTTCCATTAATATGACGTCAGGTGCTCCCATTGCAAGCATATTGAATGAAAATGGGCTCGCAGTTTTAGATTCATCAAGCAAAATGTACCTGTATTCACCTTTGTCAATGTGCTCAAGAAAGTCAATTGCCGCATCAATATCCATGTAATCCTCCTTTATTTCTCGATATACCTCTTTTATCACCGGAAAATCAGGCACCTGCTCAATGACTTTTACAAGCCTATCAGAATTAAACTGCTGTTTTCCTATACTTATTTCATGACCCTTATAATTTCTAAGTATCATAAAGCTCCTTGCCGCTATCTGCCTGAATTTTCTCCTGAAAAGCTCAGTGTTTTTTATAGCAATGTCAAGTATCATGCCTATATTTTCATGATTTACACCTCTTAGCAGAGTTCTAGCATCATATTTTTCCCCTTTACCAAAAGAAAGCACAAAGCCATTATCGGAAACAAGAATTCCTATTGATGATCCAACCATACTGGACAGCTGATAGCCATATGCCCTGGAGAGTGCGTCATTGGCCTTTCTTCCTATCATTGTATGAAAAATTATGTTAATGCGGTCGTTTACATATATTTCCACTATATATTCCCCGACATTAATTTTGTATATTCCGCGTTTCTTTAAGAATTTAGATTGATAATTCATGTATTCGGCTATTGCAGTTCTTGCATTTTGGTCAACCGGAAAGCTGTTTAAAATTTTCAAAATATCATCCATTGTCTTGCCGATTAAATTATTTCTAAAGGCATTGACCATGTTTGCGGCATCATAGCTTAATGGCAACTCCTCCGAAAACCATGCTGGCACAGTAGGTTTCAGGTCATCTGCTTTCCTTACATAAACTTTCATTCTGTAAGATTTAACAAACTGATATATTTTGCCAGCAAGGACAAACCTGTCGCCAGGAACAAGCTTTTCCACAAATTCCTCCTCCAATGTGCCAACTGGCTTATTGCCCTCATACACCCTAATCTTGGTTTCATCAGGTATAGTTCCCTGATTCAAGTAAAAAATCATCCTTGCAGAACTTTTTCTGCCAAACGTTGCATCCAGGTCAGAATAATCGAGCCTGTCAGCTAAATTTCCTTTTTTATATATGGATATTTTAGCATAAACCCTTTGATCCTCGAGGCTGTGGTATGAGCCAGCAAGGTAATTCAGTATATCAACATAGTTTTCCCAACTGAGAGTGCTATAACTGTAGCTTTCTATAATTAATTTGTAGGCTTCCCTTATGTTCCACTGCCCCTGCAATGAAAGTGATATAATTGCCTGGGCCAGAACATCAAGTGCGTTTTTTACCAATTTGATGCGATCCAGCTGCTTTCTTTCAGCATAATACGCTATTACTGCATCTTCCACTAGGTCATCTCTGTCACTGCAGATAAGGACACCTTTGGAAACGCTATTGACATTATGGCCCGACCTCCCGACCCTCTGCAGCAACCGAATTATACTCTTTGGGCTCCCCAGCTGTATTACCTGGTCTATGTATCCAATATCAATTCCCAACTCAAGTGATGTCGAGCTAACTATGGCCTTTAACTTGCCGTCCTTGAGCTTATTTTCAATTTCCAACCTGAGGTCCCTGCTTACAGATGAATGGTGAGCCCCAACTGAATCATCGGTAAAAATGCTTGGAAATCGATTCTTTAAATTTGAAACTACCCTCTCAGTGCCACTTCTGGTGTTAGTGAATATCAGGGTTGTCCTACTGGCCCCCAAGTATTTTCTCAACTTATCATAGGTCTTTACGCTGGTTTCCCTTTCTGAAGATTTTAACAGATCCTTGACAGGGGAAACTACTTTTATGTTAATTCTTTTGTCAAACCTGGAATCTACGATTGTGCAATTTCTGTTATTGCCAACCAAAAATTTTGCAATTTCCTCTATAGGCGAAATTGTGGCGCTGAGCCCTATTCTCTGAAAGGTAGCTATCCTGTTAAGCATTTCCAGATTCACGGAAAGGTGAGCTCCCCTCTTTGACTCAGCCAGTGCATGAATCTCATCTACAATTACCCATTTTACTGTTCTAAGATTTTCACTAAATTTTGGGGAAGCCAGTGCAGTGGAAAGACTTTCTGGTGTGGTGCACAGTATGGATGGAGGGTTTTTCAACTGCTTTGATTTTTCATAAGGCGACGTATCCCCAGTCCTGATACCTACTGATACTGGATTATAGCTGAGCCCCCTTTCATTTGCTATCAGCCTTATACCTTGTAATGGATTTAACAGGCTTCTTTCAATATCGTTTATGAGTGCTTTCAGAGGAGAAATATACACTGCCTGAACTCCACTTATTGGTTCATTTCTCTCCTTCATTTCTAAAAGGTCACTTATTATGTCAAGGAATGCCGCAAGAGTTTTTCCAGTGCCAGTAGGCGCTGAAACTAGCACGTTTTTATTTTTATGGATGTTATCTATTGCACCGAGCTGTGGCTGCGTGAACTCTTTGTAATTTCTGATAAACCATTCAAAAACAAGTGGATTTAGTAATTTACCTACCTTATCCTGTGTTGTCTGGTCCGCGTATTCTATCAATATTTAGAACTTTATTAATGATTTTAAAAATGATTTGCAAAAATTAAATACATGCACAAGCCTCTGACCGTTAACTATTAACCCCTTTGTTGCTGGCCTCCCAGTGGCATGTATTCACTGAGCTAACGATTGGCTTAACAGCAACACTAAGATTTGCCAAGCACTTCAATGTTCCTTGAGGCATTTAACTGAAAGCCACAGTTCAGGCAATGAAATATTAGACCCATAGGCACAATTAAATTTTACCAATTTAACAAATATATCTAGCATTAGCTTGTAGCCCAACTTGACACTTATGTCAACTATTTTTGTCTTGATTTATAGTGTTTGTCATCAAGTGTTGTCATGCCCATTGATATGTCCTGGCACGACTATAACGAAGCATTAGTGGAAAGGGGAAGCATGATCCTAGACTCCCTGGACTCCTGGAAGGAGGAGCTACAGGGGATGAACAGCAACAAGGGAGGTTCGTGTGCCCGGATTCGTACATCGAATTCCTGTCGTACCTCAAGGTTGGCCTTGACATCAGGAAATCACCAAGTCACTCACTGAATACATCAAACCCATGTAGCGAATGCGCTCAAATAATGATACTGTCAATGGTGAAGTTAGAGTTGATAGCTACAAATGAAGAAGAGTTACCAACGACAATAGTTAATTGCAACGGAATATCAGCAACAGAGCACATAGAGCAGATGCGGAGGAGGGAGAGGAGGAAGTTCATCAAGCTGTAAATAATGGCAGGATGATCGGGTTCAGGATCACCTCTTAAAGGACAGGCGATACCAAATTCATGCCCCTCGTAAAGGAGTAAGGAAGAAAGGGAACATAGGCCTACAAATCAAAGAGGAACTTCAACCTGCTAGATTCATTGGGCATAGAGCCTGCCCTAAAACTGAGGGAGAACGCCAACACAGCGCTATGCTAGAAAGCGCGAAGTCCTTAACAGGTTAGGGCGTGAGGGATGGAAGCGGGCTAAGGAGTACGGTTGGTGGAGATTCTTCTCTGTATCAAGAGGGTGACAGCATAAGCTCTAGACGATTTCAGAAGGCTGAGCTGTCGCTAAAGGTGTTACTGTACAGCAAGTTTCAGTCCATGTAGGGAAGGAAGGAACGCGCCTGCTGGACCCCTCCTACGGAGAGGAATTGCATTAACAGGAGTTGGGCTACAAGCTAAATTTTTCCTAATTTTTAAATAATTAATCTAACTTTTAATTTATACAACAAAGTAGCTAAACATGCTTTGTTGCATTAATTTTACCAGATGATCAAACTTATTTATATTACTATTTTAACGCCACAAATTTACATTGACCCACCTTGGCAGATAGGGATTGGAAAGAATATAATGAAAAGCTTGTCAACGAGCCCTTTGATATATTTGTTAATGCTGACCTCCTGATTAACCAGGCTGAAGAGGATGAATGAAGGAAAGAGGGGAAAGCCCTATGCCTACTCTGATGCACTGATGCTTATCATACTGGCCGTAAAGGAGTACTTTGGACTTCCATACAGGCAGACCGAGGGCTTTGCTAAGATGCTTGGTGGAATATGGGGAGCCAGGATACCATCCTATACCCAGATCTGCAGAAGGCAGAAGGGGCTGAAGGTTCCGCTTGGAGTATGACAAGGATAATCCTGTTGACATAGCAGTTGAC
>JARVJW010000119.1 GCA_029775955.1 Nitrososphaeria archaeon
ACGCCACAAATTTACATTGACCCACCTTGGCAGATAGGGATTGGAAAGAATATAATGAAAAGCTTGTCAACATTTGATATATTTGTTAATGCTGACCTCCTGATTAACCAAGCTGAAGAGGATGAATAAGGAAAGAGGGGAAAGCCCTATGCCTACTCTGATGCACTGATGCTACTGGCCGTAAAGGAGTACTTTGGACTACAGGCAGACCGAGATGCTTGGTGGAATATGGGGAGCCAGGATACCATCTTATACCCAGATCTGCAGGAGGCAGAAGGGGCTGAAGGTTCCGCTTGGAATATGACAAGGATAATCCTGTTGACATGACAATTGGCTCACCAAGATATTCAATAAGGGTGAATTGATCAGATAGGAGGAGGGGATGGGTAAAGCTGCACATTTCATGTGATATAGCTAATCACCTCATAACCGGCGTGGAGGTAACAGATGAACATACGGCTGACGGGAAAGAATTAGGTAAAACTTGTTAACAACGCAATGGGCAAAGTGAATAAGGTGTTTGGTGATTCGGCCTATGACTCCAGGGATAACTTCAGTGCAGGCTATAGGCACAGAGCCTGTAATAAAGCCCAAGATCAACTTCACTGGAAAATCTAAGGGTTAGGTCAAAGGTGGTTAGGGAGTTCCCCAATGATCCAACTGCATGTAAGCACAGATACGGACAGAGGTGGAAGCGGTGTTCTCTACGTTAATGTTAAAAGAATACGTGCCATCAGTGCTTGATGCAGGAATATTCAACGAAATAATGGCCATTTTCACATATAATGTTGTGTAGGCGCATTGCTATGGCACGAGGGTAAGCTGGGGGACACGTGCTTTAATTAATTTGTTCATTGGCTGGGAATAATCAATTAATGCAACAGAGTAACATCATATACCTTGTTACATATATCAAAAAATAGTTAATTTGTTAATAGTTCTAAATTTAAATTAAAGAAATTATTTATTTTAAATCGGTAATTTATCCTAATTTTTAAATAATTAGCCCAACTTTTAATTAATGCAACAAAGCAGCTATGTCAGAAACCTATTAAACAGGAACAGTGGTGTTTTTTGATTAGGTAAAGTCTGAATGCATAAGCCTCATATCATTTTCCGTTATGCCGTCTGCATTTGCCAGATAATAGATAAGTGTTTCTAAAAAAAATAGTGTTCTGAGCTCAAAAATGGAATACATCGGATCCTGTGGATAATAACTAGTTCTTAATCCTTTCAGGTTCATTTTTATCCTGCCTGGAATCTCCATAACATAATCAGAGTTGCTTGCAAGCTCTGAATCTTTAAACGAAGTTAATGAAACAACCTTTGCTCCCTTTTCCCTGCTCCTTTTTGCTAGATTAGGTGTAACTCCGCCACCAGAACCTGATATTATAAATATAACGTCGCCCTTTTTAATGCTTACACTTCCCTTATCAAGCCAGAAGCTTACGTGCCTTTCTTCGTCAGGCTTGGAGCAATGCCTTAATCTTGTAGCAAAAAACTTGCCCACAATCCCACTGAGCCCCTCCCCTATTATTACAATTTTTTTGTATTCAAAGCCCTTACTTGCTTTAGGTAACAATTTGTATATATCTGAATATGATTCCGCCTTGGGATTAAAACCAAGTATTCCCTCTACTAGCGATTTGTGTGCCTCAGAAATGCCAAAGCCCCTTAATTGGGACACTAACGAAAGCGAAAAAAGGAGAGACCTCAATTCAAACAACGTGCCCATTGGGGTCAATGGAACCTTGGAAATTCCTGTTATTTGGTTTGCAAAGTGATCAGATTCCTTAAGTGACGCACCTGGTATTAATATAGTTTTATCAGACAGTGCAGATAGCGGGCTACTTACATTACTTGTTATCGAGGCTAGGAATCCACTCCCCCGCTTTGCAGCCCTAGCCACCTCCACCGTATAATAAGTTGAACCGCTTCCAGAAAATGCAATTGTCAGGTCACAGGGCCCTAATATATAAGGTAAATCATTTGGACCATAAGAGTAGTCTATGCCGAGGTTCCTTAAAAACCGCATTAACACTTCTGCAACATCTCCGGACCTTCCTGTTCCCACCGTTATTACCCTTTTGGAATATTTGATTCTTTCAATTAACCATTCAGTGTCAACAGGCAGACTGTAATCAATAACTGAATTCACAAGCATTCGGTATGCTGAACTGTCGCTCATATAAGATACCCTCTTTTAATTCCCATAGCAGTATCAGTAATTTTTATCGAATCGTCCTTTGTAACTTTACCTTGGATTGCCCTTATAGCATCTATATTTTCTGGTACAACTATCGATTCCTGATGAACAGCATAACTCAAAAGGACAGTGTCTCCGTCAGCATTTATAGATCCTTCAAATACAGCAACTTCTGGTAGGTCTGCCCTCTTTCTTCCAAGATCCCTTGCTATTTCCATTATTTCAGCCGTTGAATGCACTCCTGAATTGGAACTTAACAGAACTATCCTGGGTGTTTTAAGAAGAGCATTTATAACTTCTATTTTTTCTGTCTTTCTATCAAACTTTATAGTCATTTGATGCAAATGCATTAGAGTGGTAGGAACTATTGCGGCTCTGGTTACTATTTTTAGATCAGGCATGACAGATTTAACGTCATTTGCATGATGGCTAGGGCTCTCTACTGGATCCAATGTAATTGAATTTATAGGTCCTTTCTTAATTTCCCGGGGATCTGCGGCTCTCCTTATAATGTCAACCTGTACATTCTTTATTCCAAAACTCCTTAATGAATAAATCGTCCTGAGAATTCCCGTCGTATTGCATGACACTACCCGGACATATTTTTTACCAGAAACCAGTTCATAGTTGCACATAGCACAAAAAGAAAGGTCAACCATATTTGCGTCTTCGCCGCCTTGAAATACAGCAGGTTTACCTGCTGACTGATATAGCTCTTTGTATTTGGTACCATATCCTCCGGGCGTGGCATCAACAATAATATCACAGGAATTAACCATTTCAGGAATGGTTCCACTAACAGTAATTCCAGCATCTTCAAATTTTTTTATGTTTTGCTCTGGGACATACAAGTTTGTTCCTATTTTATTTAATATGAGGGCCTCATAATCAGGAGTTACTTTTGAGACACCACTCAGCTGCAAATCATTCTGCATAATAACAGCATCAGCTATTCGCTTGCCTATTGTTCCATAGCCATTTACAGCAACCTTCATGCCATTTACCATAACTATTCAGGATTTAATAGTTGTCTTTTGATATATAATTTTATACAATTTAAGCCATATATATGAATCTATATGTAGGGGCTGTATATTTGATAAGGCGGCGATCAGATTCCACGCTTTAAGAATCTTATTTTGTTCAGTACAACCTGGATTAATAAGTCCAATTGCTTGGCTGACCTTAATGACCCTGCTATCAACAGGAATTGGAACGTCATAAGGAAGTGCAATACGTAGATTATCTTTTGCAAGAATAGAATAATAAAATATTTTAACTGCAAAACTCAGGGTCTTTTCTCCTTTGCCATTAAGCACGTAATTCATCGTATCATACAATTTTTTAGGGTTATTTTTATAAGTGGTGAAATTTCTTATTGCGGAAAATTTTGATTTTCTGAGTTTTTCAAGTCTGGCAAACTTTCCTCTGATTGCCAATTCTCTGCGCAGCACTAAAAAATTTTCAACGATGTCAAAAGGTGAATCCTGGGTAGAATTGTTTATTTTAGCAAGGTCAGACCAGTAGGATTCACCAGTGCCCCTTAACCTATAAGCAACAAGGGCGGCTAGCAAAGATACGTCATAAAATGTTTTAGCATCTAATTTGGCAGCCAGTTCCTTTAAGGAAATTAGTTGTGGGTCCTCGTTTTCAAGGTTATAAATGTAGTCAAGCCCTATGCTTTTTAAAGTAAGCCCCAAACAGTATAAGATTTTTTTATTGACCTTGCATTGCATTGTACCATATTTTAACTGGTATTAATTTATGTTTACTGAAATTTCATCCAAAAAGTGCTGCGTGAACTATGAATGGCAGTGCTATAGTTGCATCTACATGGACAGTTATGTGCTTACCTTTGGGCTTTATTTTACCCCAGGAAATGGCTTCTTTGGTAAGGGCCCCACTCAGGCTGCCATCATATTCATATGCAGACGTCAGATAAATTGCAGCATCAAGCCCTTCTATAAACTGAGACCACCATATTGCATGATGTTTTGAGATTCCGCCACCAATGATTAATGCACTTAAGCTTTTTTTTGTAAACACAAAATCTGACATGACAGTTTCATCTTCAAGTATATCAACAAAGAAATTTTTATGGGATTGTCTATAGAGCCATAACTGGTAGCCAACCGCACCATCTGTTATTCCTGGTATTATTATTGGAATTTCATTTTTATATGCCCAGTATAATAAGGAGCTATCATTATTGATATATTGGCCAATATCCCAAGCCAGCCTATAGGTGGGTATTTTGGTATCCTTGACCCCGTATTTTGTTTTTAGGAAGTTCTGGATTTTGCTTTCTATTAGTTTTCCGTAATTTTTTACAGGCACAAGCACATTGCCAAGCCTATGAAACCCCATCTCAAGTAATTTTGCATCATCCGCGTAGTATTCACCCCGATAGTATTTTCCGTAGGTTCTTGCTATATCATGATCAAGAGCACCGCACGTAGTTATGATAAGGTCAAACGCCCTTTCCTTAACCAGTTGTACAATTATTCCTCTAGCCCCAGTTGCAATTATATCCGCTGGGAAAGTCAGTATTCTTCCCCCCGAACCGTGGATTATAGCCTTTAACATAACAGAAGCCTCTGCCATTTCTCTTCCAGAAAAGCCTCCAGAATATATCATATTATTCAATATATCTAAAGGAACTTGACCATTTTTCAGGATTATATCTTTTACAGCTTCCAATTTGTTCATCAAATAAAAATAAAGAATATGAAAATTTAAGCTTTAAGCTATTCAGAGTTTTCCTATGTCATCAGGAACTCTTATTTTTATTACTTGTTGTCCAGCTTCCCAGTTTGCAGGCAATATATCAAACTCTTCAGCTGTTGCTGGATGCTCATAAATGTACTTGAGTCCCTTTAGCGCGTTCAGAATGTGTTTTACATCTTTTCCCAGCCTGTCATTAAAAACTGAAATGTACTGAACCTTCCCATCTGGATCAATTATTACAGTTCCCCTCTTTGTCATCCCTGTCTCTACATAGAGAAATCCATAAGTGCTAGCAATCTGCTTTGTCATGTCTTCGACAAGTGGATAAGTTACTTTTTTAACCCTTGGGCTGGTTTCCCACCAAACTTTATGCGAATAAATCGAGTCTTCGCTGATGGCAAAAACCTCTGCATTTTCTTCCTTAAATTTTTCATATGATGCCTGGAACGCTTCGAGATCGGTTGCACATACAAATGTGAAATCTCCTGGATGAAATGTGATCACAACCCACTTTCCTCTGTAATCACTCAATGAAATCTTCTTTATTTTCTTTTCTAATGGAAAGAATGCCCTTGCAGTAAAATTTGGAGCAGGCGCCCCCACTTCTAATCTATTTGTTTCCATGAACACAGAATATTATATTAGGTATAAAAATATTGCGCTATTTTCTAATTTTTTAAGTATATAAACTTATTTAATTTGTAAAGTTATATAATTTTAGAGGACATTTTTACAAAAGCTTTTTAGGTCAATGTATGTGTACTAATGATATGGTTGATGAGTTAGATATAAAAATTATAGTTGCTATGGATAATGATCCTAATGCATCAATAGAACAAGTAGCTAAATTTGCTGGAGTAAGTAAGGGAACCGTAAGGAACAGAATAATGAAACTGAAAAAAGAACAGATAGTGATAGGAAACGGCTTAAAGGTTAAATGGCGAGCCCTTGGGATGGATGAAGTTTATCTTGGGCTTGACATAATGCCAGAATTATACCTTAAAGTTCTCGATTCAGTAAAGGAATTTGATTTCGTCAAAAAATTGTTTTCAACTTCTGGAGACCATTCCGCTATTGCATATATTGTTGCTGAATCAAGTAAAATTAACGATTATATTTCGAAGATAGATGGTATAAATGGGGTAAAAAAAACTTACCCCGCATTTGTAACTAACATAATAAAATATTGACACCATTCTCCTAAAGCCTGAAATTCTAGGTTCATAGGCATGTCCTTTAAAGCTCCCATAGGCTCCAGCCTCAAAAGCAGTTATGCCACCATCATGTTAACCTCCTATCAGTAAAAGAAAGCTATGATTTCCGTTAACCATATTAACCTTTAGAAGTTATCTGATGCATCTTGGGTGTAACCCTGTATCTCCTCAGCAAAAGCTTTCGGGAACCCCTTTCTTATCATGTGGTATTGCGTTTATTATTTTTCCTTCTTGTGAACGAAAGAGACCCATCGATATCCTACTTCCAACGTGTATCGTGATGCTCTCACTATCTAGAAAGGAGCACTTGCTTGTGTGTGATCCATTGATTACGAAAACATTAATGTCATTTTCCTCTGCCTGAGCGTGTTTAATGGAATTTGCACAAGTTGTTTTTCTGCCCATGTTAACAGACTGTTTCCAGCCATCATTATGACCTATCACAATAGTGTCTATGTCCCTTGATTTTGTACATTCAACGACCCTCCTAGAGATTATGTGCATTGCGTTCTTATGATTTCTTTTATGCAAGAGTTTTATTTCTATCTTTGTGAGAATGCCCGATCTGCCTTGTGCTTATCGATCTAAGGCGTGGGTTCTCCTCGTTAAAATAGTTGTCATCGATTTTAGAAAACTGCCCTTGACAACAATCCCATGGTCAGAGATGTTATATGCGATAGCCACGTTAATCCGATGTCAATGTCCATGACTGTTTGATATACATGTATCATGAATATCGATTCTATATACTATCTACCCGTTATACTGGGAAGTATTATTTTTACTTCCCTCAGATCAATATCATCTAATCTTTTTTCACCTCTAATTTCATAATTTTTGGAAACCCTAACATTACATCTTCAATACTATGGTTTGTGAAAGTCAACATGAATTTACCGTTTTTGTTTTTATATTCATGCATGTTAGGTTTTCCTTTAAAAAGCTCAGAATTATTCTTGTAAGATTTCATTGCCCTAAAGAACGAATTCCACGCCTCCTTCTTCACAGTCCACTGTGCTGGCAAATGGTTGTTGGAATTATCAGATGAAATTTGGAATTGTTTTACGAGATCACCTTGACTATTTTTCATGTTTAATGAATTGTTGCCCTAATATTTGCCTGATTGTGCAGGTTCTTTGATGTGTGGCAGAAAGCTGAAACAGTATCGTTTTTTCCAATGTATACCTGTTCAGTCCTATTGGCCTTCATATCCAACCCAATGGAATGATTTCTACGCTTTGAGTACATATTCATTAAATAATAATGTAACATGAATGCAATCTCTTCAAACGCCTGTTCAGAATCAAGTTTTGGATCGCCTACGGATATAACTACAATCTCAGTCCTAAATTTTTGAAACAAATACTTGAACAGTTAGAAGCCAACCCTGCTTAACCTGTCCTTATGTTACTCTCTCGACCTTATGGTTAATGATCTCATCAAACAGGAATTTTGTTGTAAGGGTTGTTTACTTGCAATAATCTGTACAACGCTTGTCCCAGCAATCACAGCATGAGAATGCATATGAATTCAGGTGTGCAGTTGAAAGGCGATAAGGGAAGGACCCACAACCAAATGGTAGTGTACGATGGGGCTTAGCTGGAGCTAAATGGTTAAACCTTGCATTTTTTAGCATGTCTTTTAATTATGCAAAGCTTATCGAGCGTTAGTCAGAGGTGAAACATTACTACTTGCGGAAGTACTGATTATATTTTTTTTAGCTATTTTCCAAAAATAATTGGTTATGGCTAAAATTAATCCCTAGAGTGTGGCTCTCCTATGCGTATTAGTTGTCTAATTATGATACTGACATCGTTTCCACCTTAGAAGGCGCCTCTTTTATGCACTCGTAATACATTTGAGCGTTTTCCTGTTTTCACTTTTTGGTTGCTTATCGGGCGTGAGTTCTCCTATGCAAACAGCACTTATGTTTGTTTTCTCATAAATGTTTTGCAAATCATCCAGATAGCAAGTTCAGTAGACCTTATGCGTAATTGTGTTAATATAAAAAATAACAGTTTTTATTATAAAATTGATATAATTTAATGTTTATATTTGAAACAATTTTAATCATAATGCCTTCTTTTTTGCAAAAATTTTATTGTTAATAATTATACCTAAGGTCTAGCGACTTGTTCATCTGACATACTCTCCACCCTAAAGGGTTGGAGGTTCTAAGGTCTCCATCATTCTTGAAGTTGCCTCTTTGGGGGTATTAGTGCTCCCCTTGCATACATCTGCATGCAATTGACCTATGCTTCCCATTAAAGGTGGGCGCAACGCTATATTGAATGAAGCGTTTACATCAGCATGGTCGACGTGCCCACACTGGCACTTGAAACTCTTTCCTGATCGGTTGCCTATCTGCCCACACCTTGAACATTCCTGTGAAGTGTGATATGGATCAACATAGACAACGGGTATTCCAAGTAGTCTGGCTTTATATTCTATCATTTGTTCAAGCTGATAGAATGACCAGCTATTCAAGGAATACC
>JARVJW010000109.1 GCA_029775955.1 Nitrososphaeria archaeon
GATAAAACAGTACATATACAGGGCTTGGGTGATTTCAAAGCAATCGGGATAGATCAAATGCCATGCAACGCAGAGTTTGCTACTTTATAGAGAGAAATGGTGATTACTTCATGCATGTCGTTGCATACTTGCCAAAAGAAAAAGTGCATAATGGCAGAGCAATAGGCATTGACTTGGGCATAAAGAACCAGATCGCATTCTCAAATGGAATTAAGGTGCAATACGCTATATCAATGTCTGAAAGGATAAAGAGACTTTACAAAGCCTTTTCAAGATCCCAATATGGCAAAGAGAAAAAGGTAAGGTCAAAAAGAGGAACAAAGTTATTACAAAAGATAAAAAGCGAATTTCAGCACCAGAACAATCAGAAAAAAGATATAAACAACAAACTTGCACATTATGTAACAACAAATTATGAATATGTTGCTTACCAGAATGATAATATACACAGTTGGTCATGGTTTTACGGGAGGAAGATATACCAAACTTCCATAGGAGGATTCCGCAATTGCCTAAAGGCAAGCACTCCTTTGGAAGTAGGCAGGTTCATAAGAACAACTGGCGTATGCATGAATTGTGGCACAGTGCAGCATCTGAACCTATCGGATAGAATGGTAGTATGCCCTTCATGCCATTCAATATTTGATAGGGATGTAGGTGCTGCATATAAGCAAGAAGGGCTTTGCCTAGGGAACCTAGGCGAGACGCTCGCAGAGGATTATGCCTCTAGCATGCTCGAATACATAAAGCGCATGTGAAAGCAAGCATTGCCGTTGAAGCTCCAAACAAGCGGGCGTGGCAGAAGCCCCGTCCGCAAGGGCGGGGTAGTTCACTAATATATTTTTAACCAAATAGTATATAAAATTAACAAAAAACGTTTATTATACCCTTTATATAATTTAAAGTATGCAAAAGTCATCAGAAAAAGTGACTTATTTGAAGGCTTATCCTCTAAAAGATTACAATGATATACAGAGGATAAAGGCTGATCTAGATGCCGGTTGCATTGTTATAGTTAGATTTACACCCCTTATTAAAAAAAGCCTAGATGAACTGTCAAAAGCTATTGATGAAACATACAAATATGTTATGACCATTGGAGGGGACATAGCAAGGCTTGGAGAGGATAGGATTGTAATTACTCCACCTGGAATTAAAATATTCAGGGAATCCGGGTTAAAATATTAAATGCCCTGCTGCCTCCTGCAGATCTGGGTATAGGATGGTATCCTGGCTCCCCATATTCCACCAAGCATCTAGGTCTGCCTGAAGTCCAAAGTACTCCTTTACGGCCAGTATGATAAGCATCAGTGCATCAGAGTAGGCATAGGGCTTTCCCCTCTCTCTTCATTTATCATCTTCAACCCAGTTAATCAGAAGGTCAGCATTAACAAACACATCAAAATATTGACAAGCTTTCATTATACTCATCCCTATCTGCTAAGGTATGTAAATTTGTGGCGTTAATAAATAAACTAGTAATATCAAATAAGTTTGATCATCTGGTACAATTAATGCAACAAAGCATCGATATTCGGCATTGATTCCGAGACGTACTTGGAATATGAGAATCTCAAGGAATTCTATAATTGGGTCTTAAAGAAGCCGAAAGATGTTAAGGATAAAGGGATATCGGAGAGAGGGCTTAGGAATTTCAAGCAGAAAATCAGTACGGGAAACGGGATTACGAATAAATCGAAGATTTTCTCTATTCTAATTGAGAATTATTCAAAACTGGACAAGTAAGATTAAAATTTTGATGCTGAGATATAAAAAGCGGCACGTTTTGAGGTCTTATCTATATCCCCATATACCTAACGGGCCCGGTGGGATTTGAACCCACGACCGCCGGCTCAGAAGGCTAGCGCCCTATCCATCCTAGGCCACGGGCCCATTTTACTGGATCAGCAATATCAGGTCATCCAGATATCTAGCTTGATATCCCGATCTTATTTATGGCCTTGAAGGGAGGCTTCAGGACCCCCTTTTCAGTTATAAATGCCGTAATCAGATCCGGGGAGTTATATCGAAGGCGGGGTTAAATGTCTTGATCCCCCGCGGGGCCACCCTCTTTCCCCTTATATATTCAAGTTCAACCGAGCCCCTTTCCTCAATCTTGGTGGTAGCTTTGTTCCCTTCAAGATCTAGGGTTGACAATGGCAAGGCCACATAAAAGGGAATGCCGAACCGCTTTGCCAGGCTGACTACCTGAAAGGTGCCTATCTTGTTTATGGTAGCGCCATCGTTAAACACACGATCGGCCCCTACGATGACCTTCTTGATCATCCCCCTTGACATTGTGCATCCCACCGCCGTGTCCGCTATTAGCGTCACATCAAATCCATCCTTCAGGAGTTCATAGGCGGTCAGGCGGGAGCCCTGCATTACTGGCCTGGTTTCAGTGGCAAAGACCCTGAACCTCTTACCTTTAGCCTTTGCCATCCTCAGTGGAGCCAGGGCCGTCCCGTAATCTGCGGTAGCTAAGGCCCCCGCATTGCAGTGAGTTAGCACGGAGTCACCTTCGGATATGAGCGGCTCACCGTTCACGCCTATAAGCCTGGCACTATTCAACTCTTCATTGAAAATATTTTTCGCCTCCTCCCTTGAGCCACCAAGGGACGCCCGAAGGACCCTGTCCATAACCCATGCAAGGTTGACGACCGTAGGCCTGGCGCCCTTGAGCCTTTCCGCGGTCAAAAGGTCATCATTTCCATTCCCGGTTATGCTCTGCACTAACCCATACGCGCCCACTACGCCTATCAGGGGAGCCCCTCTAACCTTCAGCTCCCTTATCGCTGAAAAAGCCAATCCACAGGCCACCATATACAATAGAATGTTCTACCCTGACTTATAGCCTCTTTAACAACTGTAAAGGTTAACCTTTCCAGTTTCCAATTCACCATTGATTGGAAAATATAAGGGTCAATGCACTAACGCCCAGCTAACCATAAAGGAAAATATTCTTAGTGGTTCAAATAGCAGAAAAGAAAAGGGGCACGTTCTGTCAAAGCTCTTCAATTTAAAGCTAGGGGTAAATGTATCAATACGACAGAAAGAGATTACAGCACATGGGCACTCGTTTTGCTCACCACAGAGACGGTTCGTGCTTAACCGTGTAATATCAAAACATGTCATTTGACGCCTTGAGCCAAAGAAGATGAAAAACAGGGGAAGGAGGTTCTAGCTCAATCTCCTCAAGCAATTCATCAAATACAAAGCTATGGGCAAAACAGTGTTATTTGTGAACAAGATATACACAAAAGTGTTCCAGATGTGGTTACACTGATAGCAGAAAAGGTCATTTAATTGCCTGAACTGTGGCTTTTGATTAAATGCCTCAAGGAACATTGAAGGTAAATCTTATTGCTGCTGTCAACAAGCAAATCGTTAGCTCAGTGAATTCATGCCTACTGGGAGGTCAGCAACAAAGGGGTTAGCAGTTGACGACAAAGCATGAAGGAAAAACATGTTAAGGTCAGGAAGAAGGACCTCGACGAGGCTTTGAGGCTCTTGAACGAGCTGAAATCTGTCCTCGGCTGAGCAGGTCAAGTCCACCTCTGTTTCATTTACTCCTGGTCTAATGGCGTCCCGCAGCGCCCATAGAATCTCTGTCCTGGCGAGTTTTGCACCTCTGACACAGAATTACCTGAAACTCTGGCTGTGGAGGCTTCTCCTCCTTTTCAGAATACAGAACCCAATTTGTAGTCTTCAGCTATTTCCGCTCCCCTGAGCAGCTTCTGTGCGCCCTTCATAAACCCGGCGTAATTGTAGGTCATGCACTTTTATGCCACAAAGCGCACGTTTTTAGCCTGTGAATTATATAAGGTTAAATACTTTTAAGCACAGGTTTAACCTAACAATGGACATGGAAAGTTCAATGAACGAATTAGATGGGTTAAAATTTATGTTGCAGGAGTACAGGGAAGCCTTGAGATTAGCGCTTAACAATACCGATTCAAATTTAGTTGAAGAGGTTGGGATTATTATAAATCAGTGCACAGAAACTATGAATATTATAGATAAAAAGGTAAATGAAGAAGATAACCTAAAAAGAATAAAGAGCTTTATCGAATCAATTGTAGAAAGGTTCAATAAAATATCAGAAATTTTATCTGAAGAACATGAATCTTCAGAGGAATATGACTTAAGCTTTCTGAGTGATTTCCTTTACTATACCAGCCGCGACAGTTCTTCCTGAATCCCTTAATGCAAATCTTCCAAGTTCAGGAAATTCCTTATATGTTTCAATGCACAGCGGTGCAAGCGGTTTCAATCTTACCATGGCAGCATCACCGGTTTTTATTGTCTTTGGATGGTCTTCAACCACCTGCCCAGTTCTTGGGTCTATCTTGCTTATTATTTCTGAGATAGAAGTGGCTATTTGAGCCGTGTGCGCGTGAAGCACTGGTGTGTATCCTGCAGCTATGGCCGTTGGATGGAATACCACAAATATCTGAGCTATGAATTCTTTAGATACAGTTGGCGGATTATCTGGATGCCCTAACACCATTCCTCTTTTTACGTCCTGTTTGGCTATTCCTCTGATATTAAATCCGATATTATCTCCTGGTTCAGCCTTTTCAACCCCAGTATGATGCGTTTCTATGCTCTTTACTTCCCCCTTTAAATTAGGAGGCATTATGATTATTGTTTCACCAACTTTCATAACGCCAGTTATTACTTTGCCCACTGGCACAGTGCCAACGCCAGTAATGGAGTAAACGTCCTGTATAGGTAGCCTGAGTGGTTTGTCCGTTGGTTTTGGCGGAACAGTCAAATTATCCAGAGCCTCAAGTAAAGTTGGACCCTTATACCATGTTATTTTAGCGGATCTTTCGTTCAGGTTATCTCCTGTCCAGCCTGAAACCGGTATTATTGGCAACGTGTCAACTTTATATCCAACTAACTTTAACAGGTCAGTTGCCATCTTTTTAACCTCCTCAAATCTATTTTGACTGTATGGTGGCTGGGTCGCATCCATTTTATTGATCAATACTATTAGCTGATTTACGCCCAGAGTCTTAAGTAGAAATGCATGTTCCCTTGCCTGACCGCCCTCTGCCAAAGCAGTTTCTGTCTCCCCTTCCTTGGCTGAAACCACAAGGATCGCTGCGTCAGCCTGGCTTGCCCCTGTTATCATGTTCTTTACAAAGTCTCTGTGCCCTGGGGCATCAATTAAAGTGAAAAAGTACTTTTTGGTTTCAAATTTTTGGAATGCCAGGTCTATAGTAACACCCCTTTCCCTTTCTTCCTTTAACCTGTCCAAAACCCACGCATACTTAAATGTATCACCAACTCCCATTTTTTCAGATTCTTTTGCGAATTCATCTATTTCCCTGGGGTCTATTACACCTAAATTAAATAGAAAATGCCCTAAAGTAGTTGATTTACCATTATCCACGTGCCCCACAACGACTAAATTCAAGTGAGTTTTTTGCGACATTATTTTATAACACCTTCATCCATGAAGGGGTTCGTTCTGATTATTTAACGTTTTTGGATAAGTAATTCGCAAATTATTAACTAATAATGGTATTTTATAGTGTATTTTAATATATTTGCTATATCTATTTTGCTAAATGCGATAATTATATAATTAATGTTTAATAATATTTATTCCCTTGAATATGTCCCCATGACCTCCCCGGAATCCAGGATCTTATCTTTCATTAACTCTCTCAACCTAGGGGCGCTAATGCCTGTGATGGCAGGGAGTGTTCCATTTATGGCATAGACTTTAAAAAAGTACCTGTGGTTGCCGTTTCCTCGTGGAGGGCATGGACCACCATAGCCTGCTTTGCCAAAGTCGTTCTTCCCCTGAACGCCAATAGGTGAGTTGGGCTTGATCCCTTCCTGTATATCAGTGCCAGTAAGATTATAGATGACCCAATGAACGAACGTACCACCCGGAGCATCAGGGTCTTCTGCAATAACTGCATAAGTTAAAGCACCATTGACCCTGCCCCAGCTTATTGAGGGGGAAACATTTTCACCCTCACACGTATGCTTCCTGGGTATTCTATCACCGTTTCCAAAAGAAACACTTAATACATTCATGCATTGTATATAAAATAAGCTGAAAGTTAAGCTTTTCTAGAATACTATCCTGACGTCAACCGCAAAGGCACCTTCTTGATTCACTATAAGGGGGTTGATATCCATTTCCTTAACATTAAGGTCAACAATCATTCTTGAAATCCTGCTAAGTGTTCTGAGCACCGCGTTAATATTATAATTTCTTTTCCTTGCTGTGAGCATATCATATACTTTGCTTTCCTTTAGCATTTGCAGCCCTTCCTGTTCAGATACCGGTGACAGCCCATAACTTACACTTTTAATTACTTCGACATAAACTCCCCCCATTCCTACAAGAATTGACGGGCCAAATGTTGCATCCTTAAGCCCTCCTATGAAAACCTCTACACCACTTAGTTGCTTCTGCAAAAGAATTCTTTTTGATACTAATGTCAGTTGATTAAATACTTTCTCCACATCTTCCTTTTCCACATTGGTAATAACCCCTCCAAGCTCTGTTTTATGCCCTGGTTCATCAAGTGAAATTTTCATGACCAGGGGAAACCCTATCCTTTCTGCTTCCTTCTTTGCTTCGTCCAAATTAGATACAACAGCCCAGGCAGGTACCCTTATGCCATAGATTTCCATTAACTTGAACGCTTCAAAATCTTTAAGGGTTGTCTTTCCTTCAACAAGCTCTTTGGCTCCCATTATTGGCTCAGCTATCCTTATCTTCTGCATTGGCTCCCTTTTATCGGTATAATATCTTATTGCCCTGACAGCTTCTTCTGGAAACCTGAAAGACGGAACGTTAGCTGAATCAAGTGTCCTTGCTGCTGCATCTTCACTGAGCCCCATTACCACACCCACAAACCCCTTTCCCTTAAAGTTAAGCATGGCTTTAGCTACTTCCAGGCAGCTAACTGGTGCCAAAGATTGGACAAGGACTAGCTTTGTGCAGTCAAGCCCCTGAACTATTTTAAGCGCTGTTATGTACCTCTCAAGATTAGCGTCACCTCCAAGATCTAGTGGGTTTCTTGGTGATGCATGAGGAGGAAGCACCATTTCAAGCGTCGACTGCACCCTTGGCGGCAATTTGGTTAATGTGAGCCTGTTCCTATCTATTTCATCCACTGTTAATACGCCATGTCCTCCTGAATTTGTAATTATAAGTATGTCCCTCTTTATTGGCTCCTCTGATGACAGAATCTTTGCCAGATTTAAAAGGTCAGTTAAATTCTCTACAAATATGCCCCCGACTGTCCTGACAGCTGACCTGAACAGTTCATAGGATCCAGCTAGGCTTCCAGTATGCGTGCGTATTGCCTGCTCACCGGCACTGCTGGCACCCCCTTTTAGGAAAACTACAGGCTTCTTTACAGTTATCTCTGGCATTTCATTTAAAAACCGGTCGCCATCGGATATTCCCTCCATATAGGAAAAAATTGCCCTTGACTGTGGGTCACTTGACAGAAACTTAAAAACTTCTATTTCCTTAATGTCAGCCTGATTTCCCAAGCCCACAAAATAACTTAAACCAGTTCTGGTCTTCTGGGCCCAGTTTAGCATATAAGCTCCCATGCCTCCCGATTGAGCGACAATTGCTATGTTTCCCTGTTTAACGTCTGCAAAAGTGAAGGTAGCATTGAACGTGGGCGTCATTATTCCCATTGTATTTGGGCCCAAAAACCTCATTGAATATTTTGAAGCGGTTTTTACCATTTCATTTTCAATTCTTGCTCCCTCTGCATCCCTTTCCCTGAATCCGGCAGTTATTACTACTGCCGCCTTTATACCTGCTTTACCAGCTTCTTCCATAGCTTCTACAATCTCTTCCCTTGGAATGCTGAATATTATCAGGTCAACAGGGTCCTTAATATCTGATGTGCTTTTATAGCACTTTAACCCCTCTATCTCCTCAGCCCTGTTATTTACAGGGTATATTTTTCCTGTGTATGTGGCTATTATATTTCTCAAAATTATGTTTCCAATTTTATCCCTGTTCCTTGACGCTCCAACTATAGCTATGCTTTTAGGGTAAAATAGCTCCTCTAACATATCAATGGCTTATTCCAAACCCATTAATAATGCTTTATAAATTGGTTGCTCATGATGCAAATTTTTTGAGGCATTTATAATTGCCCGGTGAGTTACAAACCGGATATTATATCATCCTTTTAAAACATATGCATATTGATAACAGTTAAGACCTTGTGCATAATTAAGCTAATATCAAAAAATACCATCCAATATGGTGGGGCATGCGGCTCGTAGCCCTCCTTCTGTTCAGGCAGGATTTGACTATGTGGCCTACCCGAACCTGGCCTGAGGGTGCTTCATTGGTCCGATTTGGCCTTGCTCTGCCTGGGTTGGCCGTTTCATCCCTTTCCCAGCAATCCTCCAGGCGCATGCTGTGCCTTTCACTGTCATTTAGCTGGCGGGTATCGTTTCTGTTCCAGAGCTAGCAGTCTCCCGCTGTGCGTCGCCGCACCAGGCCCCCCAGCCGGAGGGAGGAGCTTCCTCAGGGTTGCCCCCGTAACCTGCCCGGCCGCTTGTCCCACCGCTTTAATTTACAGATACACACTTTTATAACATTTTAAAAGA
>JARVJW010000180.1 GCA_029775955.1 Nitrososphaeria archaeon
CCCCTTATAAAGATGATCGTAGCTGTTTAGACCCCTGTTCAGTTCAAGGATAGGTTCGGGGCCAGCGTTCAGCTCATATCTGTGATATTTTCCCTAACAAGTCTCTTCATGGCATTTCTAATGCTCTATATGCCCTACATAGAAAGGATGAGGGGGCCGCTAAGGTCAATTGTCAGTTCCTGGACAGTTTCCACACTTTTCATGATTGCAATGCCACTTTCAGGAATTTTCGGGTTTATGGCACTTCCAATTTTCTCAACATTTTACTTTTTCAGGACAATTATCATGAACGCAATATCGCCAGTTCAATCCTCATTTGAGCTTTCAATGTTAAAGGAGCAGCACAGGCCCGTGGCGTCAAGCCTTGAAACGCTAGCATGGAATGCTGCCAATGCTGGAACAGTGATACTTGGAGCGGTTGTTATGAAATACTCGCTTAACCTGCCATTTTACATATGTGCAATTTTCTACATCTCGGCTTCACTGCTATATTATAGGTTCTTCAGGAACTCCAGGCTTGCTTAAATTTTTTCCACCCTTGTTATCCCATTGAGTTTTTCAAACTGGAACATTGCGTCAACGGTTGAGTTCTCAAATATCTCCTTGTCATGTGTTATTATGACCATTTGCTTCATGCCTTGCGCTCCTGCATTGAAGCCAGATATTATGTTTACAAGAGACCTCTTCCTTTCTTCGTCAAGGTAAACTGTTGGCTCATCAAGTATTATGAAATCTATCATTCCCATGCCCATGAGCTTTGCCATGGCAAACCTGAGCGCAAGTGCTATTGCCACGCTCTCACCTCCACTGAGTGATTTTATGTCCGTCATGCCATTGCCAGAATAGCATTCGATGCTTACATCCCTCTTCTTTTCGCTCAGCTTCACCTCAGATATCCCTATTCCAAATGACCTCACGTAGTCTGAAGCGTAAAACGAGAGTTCCCTTATTGCCCAGGACCTCAGGCTAGTTGCAAGGGAGCCATCCCTGTTAAATATTTCATTGCGGATTTTTTCATAGATAGCTATGTAATTCTTCGCTACTTCGATTGTAACCCTCACAGCTTCGAGCTTTTCCTTTTCCTCACTTAATTCATCAATTTTAATTCTGATGTGTTTAGCCATTCCATCTATATCCTTTACTTTATTTTCAGCCTCATCCCTTTCCCTTGTCAGCCTTATGTATTCAGCCTCATCAAATTTTCCTGTTTCCTCCTCAAGCTCTAGCACTCTCTTTACAAACTTTTCAGAAACTTCGTCAACAGCCATGTTCCTTATATCTGACCTGTCATTTACATTCTTGACAGTTTTCTCGATCTTTGCCAGCTCTGCTTTCATGAAATCAACAGTTTCCTGGGAATTGATTCCCTTAGCTTCAAGCCAGCTGCCTGCTTGCCTGGCATTAGTGTATTTTTCATGAGCTGAGCTTTTGCTTTTCCTTATCTCCTTAAGCTCCCTTTCCATTTTTTCCCTTTCAGTTTCAAGAGATGGAAGCCTTGAAACAATTTCTTCAAGTTCAGCCTTTCGAACTCCATATAAGTTTATCCTTTCTTCATTTTGCTTTATGCGTGACTCATAATCCGCTATCATGCGGAGGTCTGCTTCTCTCTTTTCAAACTTTAACCTATTTTCATTGAACTGCCTGAGCTGTTCCCTTTTTTCCAAATACAATTTTTCAACTGATTCAAGTTCAGCACGCTTTGAATTCAACTCTGACTTGGCATCTGGAAGCCTTAACTCAATTCCAGTTGTCTTAACATCGGAATCACATGTTGGGCATTTTCCACTCTTCATAATTTCCTCATAATTCTTGACCTTTTCTTCAGCCCTTGTCACCTGGTCACTGAGCTCATACCTTTTATTTTCAAGCTCTTCAATGGTTTGGTCCAGGTTTTCTGGAAATTGGAAAACGTCAGCGCAGCTGAGCTCCTGCACTTCCGCCTGCAGATTCTGCAGCTTGCTCTTATTCCTCTTAAGCTCATCCATTTCACTTTTAATTTCATCGTCAATTCTTGAAATTTCAACTTTATGATTTTCTGCGGACTTTATATCTGATTTAAGCGAGGCCAATGCATCTGCTGCTTCCCTTTCCCTCTGCTCTACAGCGTCAAGTTCAGCAAGCGCTTCATTGATGAGCCTGAACTCCTTGAGCTTATTTTCTGCCATGGGTATGTCAGCTTTAAGCTCCTCCATCTTTCTGTTCATTTCCTTCAGAAGCTTGCTAACATAGCCTTCCAGCTGCTCCCTTTGCATGCGCAGCTCATCTTTCTTCAGCTTTATCGGCTCAAGCTCTGAAATCTTTGCCTTTAGACCTTCAAGTTTTTCTCTTGCTGCCTTGAGTTGGCTTTCAGTTAGCTCCAGGTCTCCCTTGCTCTGCGCAATTTGTGACTCAATTTGCTCAATGTCATCCAGAAGCTGCTTGTAGTTCTGGTCATCGTACTTGCCCATACATTCAGCCCTCAGCTTTTCCCTGAATTTATCAATGGGCTCCCTCATCTCTTCATAAGCTTTCCCGAACCTATCAATGCCTATCAGGCTGTCCATGAGTTCCTTGAACCTTGACGGCTTGTACTGAATTATGCTGTCAAGTTCGCCCTGCTGTATAATTGCAGCAACCCTCATCTTTTCGTAGTCAAGGCGAAGCAGCGCAGCAACCCTCTGATTTAACGATTCATCATACTGCTTCCTTTCACCAGCTATCAATGGCCTCTCCACTGGCGCCAGCTGCTTCAAGACTGCCCTTTCAAGCTTACCTCCTGAACCCATTACCCTTTCAACGCTGTATCTGTTATGCCCATAGGTGAAAGCTAGGCTAACTGCAGACCCCGAGGCACCCCTCCTGACCAGGTTCCTGTCCCTATCCCTCGTGTGCTTGCCGTACAGGGCATATGTTATGGCATCTATTACCGAAGATTTGCCAGCCCCATTGTTGCCCAGAAACACGTTTATCCCGTCCTCCAGAGTCAATTCAGTGTTCTCATGAGAAAGGAAATCCTTAAGAATGATTTTTTCAATCATGGCCCAAATGTCCTGCCCTTCTTAAATGCAGACCATAGCAAGTCAACAGTTTCGTCAACGTTTCCCTCCTGAAGTGTTGGCAGAAGCTCGTTCACAGCAAATGAAGCTGCCTCCTTGCTCCCGAGCACATGGGAAGCTATTTCCATTATTTCGCTGTCAATGTCTGTAGGCCTTCCCTGCAGTTCCCTGCTGTAAATTGCCTCATCCTCTATTGACTTCTGGCAGTAAAGGGCGAGGTCGCACAGCTGCTTTAGGTCAGCTGACACCTGGTCGCGGTCAATTTTCCTTCCCTTAACAGTTATGCTTAGCATTGGCTTTTTCTCAAGCCCATTTAACTTATTCATAATGGAAACTAACGCAAGCTTGATGCCATCATAACCTATATCAAAGCTGAACTGTGGCCTGACTGACCTGAGCTTTACCCACTGAGGTGAAGCAGTATCACCCGATAGGTCAACAATGTAAAACCCCTTTTCCCTCTCCTTTATCCCCTCAACTGAGGTGGCTTCCGTTGAACCTGGGTAACAGACTGGTCCCTTAAAGCCGTCAAACGTTACCTGTTTCCTGTCATGCAAGTGACCCATCGCATAATAATCAAACCCCCTTGGAAGGTCCTGTTGCGTTATTTCACCTGCAAACTCATGAAATTCAACGAGGCCCTGGTGCAGCACGAGAACTTTCTTTCCCTCAGCCTTAACGTTTCCAAGCTGCAAAAGCTTGCCCTTAAGGGAGTCTATTTCGCTTCTCCTGTGCTTGTGGAATCCATAAAAGGTTGTGCCGTTATACTTGTGAGGCTGCCCATCTCCTACAAAGGTCGTAATGCCCATTTCGCTGAATAGCATGGGGGAAGGCGTTGCCGGCATCCTGCTTATGTCATGCTCTCCAAGGGTGAAGAAGACCCTTGCGCCTGAATCCACAAGCCTCCTGAACCCCCTGAACAGGACTACCATAGCTGACCCCCCTGGCTTTGGGGCGTCAAAAATATCCCCAGAGTGTATAACTGCATCAACATGGTCCTTGACCATTATGTCTACGGCTTCATTAAATGCATCGTAAAAATCACTTTCCCTTTCAAGTATGCTATAAGGCGATGCGCCAAGGTGGGTGTCAGAAATGTGTCCCAAGAGCATTTTATATACCCTTTATGAACTCCGATGTATCCTCCCTTGCAATTCCAGACCTGCTTTGACTTTCAGACCACTGCTTCACTGCGTCAATATCTGCACCTGTTAGCTTTTCCTCAACCTTTTCAACCTTCACTATTGAAGGAAGGTCAACCCATTGCCCAAGCAGCATTGCCTCCCCCACGTTCATTGACGGCAGGTAACTCGCAAGGTCCTCGGACATGAGCTCAGATGATTCAAGGATGTAACTCTGGTCCTTAGGTTGGGTTAGCCTCATGACAGCCAGAGAACCCATCTGGCTGAGTATGTCCTGGTTAACTTTGCTTGGCCTCTGTGAAACTATTATCAATGAAAGGCCAAATTTCCTGCCTTCCCTTGCAACCTTTGAAGCAGCAGATGTTGCATCGTGCTTTTCATGGTTGTCTGCCGGAAGGAACGCGTGGGCCTCCTCTATTGCCACTATAACTGGGGATGAAAACCTGACCCTGCCTTCACCCCCAGACATCCTCTGCCTCTGGGCCTGCTTCCTGTCCTCAAGCAAACCAGATAAATAGTATGAAATTATTATCGAGGCCTGGGTTTCGGTAAGTTCTGCCATATCAATTATGTTTATGTAATTTGGCCTGACCTGGTCAAGCGGGTCACCGATATCTGGGTCAATTATCCTTCCCTTCCTCCTTCTTGCCCTTTCAATTATTTCAATTAGCCTTTGCGCATTCCTCACATCTTCCACACTTTTTTCAACATCGTTCATTATGCCGTTCAGTGCACCGTTAAGCGCCTCCCAGAAGTCCCCGGCCCTCCTCACTTCGTTTGTAAGCACAGATGCAAGGAGGCTCCGCTGCCTTGAAGCTGAACTACTGATATCAAGGAGCTCTGCAAGCTCTTCCGCTTCAAGTTCCCTTGGATTTATCTTAGGCTGCACATGAGAAGTTGTACCAATTTTCAGCTCAGAGTATTCGCCGTGATAGTCAAATATCACCATTGTCCCTCGCACTTTGCTCACCCTCTTTGCTATTAACGCGAGCAGGTTTGATTTGCCACTGCCAGTAGTTGCTAGGATGGCAAGGTGCCTGGATGCGACCTTATTTATGTCAACTGAAACCGTTACTTCCTGGTTCCTGAGCAGGCTCCCTAATGGCACGAAGTTCCTCTCAGTCCTGCTGTATATGCTTGAAAGCAACTCTGAAGAGGCCTCTGAAACAACCGTGCCTGGAACAGGTGGCACTGATGGCATATATGCGACCCCAACCTTAAGTTTCTCAACAAGCCCAAGCACCCTGGCTGAAGCTTTATAACCCTTATCCCTTGGGTTAGATGACGAAGCCTTGCCAGCTTCAGCGGCTTCTATATAAGTATTTGCGGTTGCAATGCTGTAGCTAGTTATTAAGCTCCTTTCAACAAGGCCCAGGGCTCCACCTTCTGGAGTTTCGACGACCACGTACTCCCCAATCCTTACTGGCCTTGATGCAAAGAACTTAAAGCTGTCAGCCGAGGATTCCGCGGCAACTATGCCAAGCCCATTCATTCACCTAGCACCTCCCTGCTGCCCTTCTCTGCCGTTAGTCCAAGGGCGCCTTCAATAATTTCCATGTCAGAATTGCTTATCTTGCACCTCTCGTGTGCAATCCTGAGTACATAAGGGTAACCGCCATACGTTCCTGAACCTATTATGTCCATGATGCCCCTCACATCCCGCTCATCAGCCCTGTATGGGATTTCAACTCTCAACACAGGAGTGTAATCCGTGAGCCTGACATATGTAACCGTTATGCCCTTGTCAAACACTGGCATTGAAAATCCAGCTGAAAAGTTGACCTTCGTAAAGTAATACATGTCACCAACTGCGCCATTAAATATGGCGTTGCTAGTTGAGAACTTGGCAATAAAGGTAACGTTGCTCATCTTCATCAGGTCGGAAGCGTAGTCTATAAATGCTGACACCTTCTTTGACATGCTGTCGTAAAATCTTGCAAGCACGGAGCCATCAATCAACACGTGAAAGCTGGAACTTTCAACAGTCAGGTCATGCTCGTACTTCATTCCCTTGCTTTCAAGCCAAAGGTGTGGGTTATGCACAGCTTCCTTTCCTTCAGTTATTGCCATGTTGTCAATTCCTACTTCAAACTTTGGGTCAGTTGAATAGGAGCCATCAGGGAGAACTGAAATTGCATCAACGGCGTAGAGGTAAAAGCCGTGATATGAAATTGAATTCCAGCTGCTGTCAATCCCAGCCAATTTTGAGCTAACTTCCCTGGGGGTGTAGCTAATCCACATCTCCCCAGCCCTCTTCATCAATCCCTCCTGCATTTCAGCATTTACGGCATTCACTATGCTGTCCTTATTCCTAACCGCATATTCCAAAGTTTCAATTATCAAGCCAATGTCAATTGCTCATCCCCATATTTTAATTGAGCTGTCAAAATTGAAAACATAACACTTGGGCATATGTCTAACTGACAGGGAAAGGGAAATGATTTTGGAAATGGATTTAATCTACACAGTAAGATGGAATGGTATGGAAAAATATATATGTAGAAAGTGCGGGTATTCGGAAAAAGTTAGCAGGTGGCTTTGGAAGTGCCCCAAGTGTGGAGGAGTTCTAGATGTAATGCCGGTTGGGAGCAAGTGCAAGAAGTGCATCACTCTGGGGGAGGGCGACACGCCCCTGGTGAACCTATTCGGATTTGGAAGGAACATACACTTTAAGCTCGAGTACACCAACCCAACTGGTTCATTTAAGGACAGGGGCACTGCGGCAGCAATGTCAAGGGCCCTTGAAATGGGAACAATGTGCGTTGTTGAGGATTCAAGCGGCAACGCCGGGATATCAGTTGCAGCCTATGCTGCATCTGGAGGGGTCAGGGCAAACATAGTTGTGCCCAGGGACATAGCGGTGCCAAAGAGGATGCTGATGGAATCCCTAGGAGCGCAGGTATATGAAGCTGAAGACAGAGATGAGGCTTCTGCGAAAGCTCAGGAAATGGAGGGAAAGGGGTGTGCTTACATAGGGCATCCGTGGAACCCGTGGTTTGTGCACGGCATGGCCAAATTCTCAAATGAAGTTGTAAAGCAAATGAAAGAAGTTCCAGATTCAATAGTGATGCCTGTTTCATCTGGCACGCTTTTTGTTGGCTCATATCATGGGTTTAAAAGCATGAGTGGCAAAGTTCCAAAAATGTATGCAGTGCAGGCAGCAGGGAGTGCACCCCTGTATGAAAAAATACATGGAAAAAATGGTAAAAAGGCCTCAAAGCTTGCTGATGCGCTCAAGATAATGGAGCCACCAAGGCTTGAACAGATGGCAGAAATAGTGAGCGAAACAAAGGGTGATGTATCTCTTGTCAATGATGAAATGATAGTTGAATCGCTCAGGAAGCTGCTTCAGAGCGGCGCAATTGTTGAACCCTCTTCAGCAGCTGCGCTTGCAGGTTACTATGACTTGCTTAACTCTGGAAAAATTGATAGGGAGGAAAGCACGGTGATAGTGTTAACGGGAAGCGGGCTCAAGTACTATGAGGCGTTAAATAGGATCAAGGCTTAATTGGGTTTTGCCCTACTTGAGTATATCTGGCATGCTCTCAACCCTAAAGGGTTCTAAGGTATCAACCCTTGGAGTTGCCTCTTTAGAGATATCAGTGTTCCCTTTGCATACATCATGTAATATGCCTTCGGGACACAACGCTATGTTGAACGAAGCGTTTGCATCGGCATGGTCAATAGACCTTAGGCGTAATTAGGCTAATATCAAAAATAGCAGTTTTTATTATAAAATTGGTATAATTTAATGTTTATATTTGATATAATTTTAATCATAATGCCTTTTTTGCAAAAATTTTATTATCAATAATTATGTCCAATGTGCCCACACTGGCACTTAAAGCTCTTTCCTGAACGGTCGCGACTAATTTGTCAAATATTTTTTCAACACAATTTAAGCGTTGGTGCAACAATATATTGCCATGAGGCTCCCCAACCATAAAGTAATACCGGAATACGTGCCCTATACAGCTTGCATAGCTTTATGACGGCAACACGGTGACAAGTGCCCTTACTGCAATTTATATAATGAGGACAGTGTTCATATGCGAGGCTGATAACAGATTTGTGAATGTAAGGCTTCAGAGCGCATGGATTGCAGGAAGTCTTGCCCATTCTATACTGGGACAATTAACAGGTCATCAATAGATAATTGGCCTGTTAATGAACGGTTCATCATATTATGTAAACACCCTTGCTGCAATGGGCATATAAATTGGCAGTTATACCATATTGAACTACATATGCTGACAGGGAGAGGGTTCCCCTAGTGAAGGATGGGCTTTACGGCATA
>JARVJW010000051.1 GCA_029775955.1 Nitrososphaeria archaeon
GGATGGAAGCGGGCTAAGGAGTACGGTTGGTGGAGATATTCTTCTCTGTATCAAGAGGGTGACAGCGTAAGCTCTAGACGATTTTAGAAGGCTGAGCTGTCGCTAAAGGTGTTACTGTACAGCAGGTTTCAGTCCATGTAGGGAAGGAAGGAACCCGCCTGCTGGACCCGTCCTACGGAGAGGAATTGCATTAACAGGAGTTGAGCTACAAGCTAAGATAACCGGTAAATCTTATAAACAATCATAAGCAACGTAGCTCAAGCCGGGGTAGCTCAGCTGGTTAGAGCGCCAGACTCATAATCTGGAGATGAGATTATCCAGAAGTCGAGGGTTCAAAACCCTCCCCCGGCAAATCTAAGTTCATTTCCCTAATATAGGAAGCTGATGTCACACTGGCCGACTATAAAGGGACTTAGGGCGATTTTATTGGAAAAGTTTACAAAAACTTCAGGGCGTTCATAATGATGCAAACATTTTCAGGATTAGTTATATAAAAATATGTACATGTAGAAATTACTGCAATAGATGATAATACCTAAAATAATATACTCCTAAATTTATGGGAATAATTTATTAACAATTATTTATATTTTAACGTATTTTATAGCTTGTAGCCCAACTTGACCCTTTTGTCTATTATTTTTGTCTTGATTTATAGTGTCTGTAATATCATACCGTGGCACGACTATAACGAAGCATTAGTGGAAAGGGGAAACATGATCCTATACTTCCTGGACTCCTAGAGGGAAGCGAGAAATGAAAAGCGGCAACAGGAATGATTGGTGTAATGGATTTTTAAGCCGAATTCCTGTTGTACCTAAAGGTTGGCCTTGACATCTACAGGGAATCACTAGGTCGCTCTTCAAATACCTTAAACCCATGCAGAAAATACGCTTTACCAATATAAGGATGCTGTCAATGGTGAAGAAGTTGATAATGGCTACAAATGACAAGGAGGGACCAACAACAATTGTTGACTCGGCATATCCACCATAAAGCAGATGTGGAAGTTCATCAAGCTGTACATAATGGCAGAGTGGTCTGGTTCAGGATCACCTCAATGGACAGATAATATCAAGTTCTTGCCCATGATAAAACAGTAAAGAAGAATGGGAACATAGGCCTACAACTCAAAGAGGAGCTTCTGGATTAGCTGGGAGCCTGCCTGAGGGAGAACGCCAACACAGCACTATGCTAAAAAGCGCGAGGTCCTTAACAGGTAAGAGCATGAGGGATGGAAGAGGGCCAAGGAGATGGTTGGTGGAGATATTTGCGTTCAAGAGGGTGACAGCGTAAGCTCTAGATGATTTCATAAAGCTGAGCTGTTGCTGTGCAGCAGGTCCATATAAAATGGGCAGAAGGGATCCACGGGCAGAGCTGCATTAACATCATTTGAGCTACAAGTTATGGATTTTAGTAAAATATTTCTATTTAATAATGAATAAATTTGTATAATTTGCAATGCACATAATCGAGCACAATTATAAAAGGCATCACTGAATGAAAACTAGCGAAGGATAATACCCCTAGCATGAATGAAACGTATTCAGTATGTGAACGCAAGCATTACTTATGAAGTTAGAAGCCCCAAAGTTGCGGACGTAGCAGAAAGTCCGCAAGGGTAGGGCAGTTCACTCATAACCTGATAATAAAGTAATAGATGATGTTAATGTATAAATTGCCAAAAAAATAATTTAGAGGGGTCTATATAAATATAAAAAAATTCAATAATTCAAAACTGATTATTCTATCAGTGGACCAATTACAGTTTTGCCCACAAGGCTGTTAATATCATCAACCTTTTTATTAACTAAATTCTGTATCTCATTGATTTCCTGCTCATTCAAATGTCTAAAGCGTCCCTGCATTTTCAGGTAATTCCTTACATGCTTTCTCCTGGGCACCGTTACCGTAACCCTGAACTCCTTATGTTCTTTTTCCCAATTTATCCACATAGCTGTTTCAGTTGCCAACCTGGATATTTCAATGCCGTACCTTGGGTCAAACTTCCAGCCAGTAGTGCAGGGCTGAAGCACATGAACAAACGATGGCCCTTCAGTTTCTAGTCCCTTTTTGAATTTATTCATCATATCTGTAAAGTTGTTTGGGTTTGATGTTGCAACATAGGGTATTCCATGTGCAGAAACTATCTCTGCAATTGGCTTTTTTTGTTGGTACTTACCTTTCCACAGGCTTCCCACTGGAGTTGTGGTTGTCCATGCGAACTCTGGTGTACTTCCACTTCTCTGTATGCCGGTATTCATGTAGGCTTCATTATCATAAAGCACATACATTACATGATGACCTCGTTCAAGCATTCCGCTAAGCGCCTGCAGGCCTATGTCATAGGTTCCACCATCACCTGCAAGGGCTACAATATTGACCTTTCTGGAGGGGTCTATGACGCCTTTTTTCTTTAAAGCTATAATTGCAGATTCCACACCACTTGCTACCGCAGCTGCATTTTCAAATGCTACATGAAGCCATGGGACATTCCACGATGTATAAGGATAAGTGGTGGTTGAAACCTCAACGCAACCTGTTGCGTTTACCACAATAGTATTAGGACCAGCTACTTTCAGCAACAACTTTACAATCGTGCCTGCGGTGCAACCTGCGCAAAGCCCATGCCCGGGTGAAAAATATTCTTCGTGAGGAACGTCAAATATAGTCCTGAAAAATGCCTTTGTGCTCATTCACGAACACCCCAATATATGCTCTCATTTACACCTTTTCCCGCCAATGCTTGATTTGTAATTTTAGATATATCAGCTTCCGAAACTGTCCTCTGTCCTAGTCCTACAATATAGCTGTAAACGGGAACTGTTATGTTATAGGAGTTCATCATTGACTTTAACTCAATCGCAAGGGGTCCTGATACAGGCAAGCCATTGGAAAATGACCTGTCCAGAACAACAAAAGCTTTTGATTTTAACAGCAACATCCTTAACTCATTTAATGGGAATGGTCTAAATAGCCTAACCCTTGCTGCCCCGACCGAAACTCCATTTTCCTTCATTTCGTCCACAGCCTGTTTTACTGTTCCAAAAAGCCCACCATAGGTTAAAATAATAAGGTCTGAATTTTCAACATTGTATTCTTCAACTAATCCATAATTTCTGCCATATAGTTTGCTGAAAGCCTGATCAGCTTCTACTGAAGCGCCATATGCTTCTTCCATTGCCTTTACCTGCTGATACTTGGCTTCATAATACCAATCTGGATTTGCAACTGCACCCATTGTAACTGGCTTCCTGGTGTCAAGAATAACTCTGTCCTTCCTGGGAATGTAATTTCTAAATAAGTCACTCTTTTCACTAACAAATACAGGTTCGTACGTGTGGCTCATCATAAAGCCATCATATGCAACCATAACTGGAAGCATCACGCTTTCCGCTATCCTATATGCCTGCACGATACTGTCATATACCTCCTGGGCAGATGAAGCAATTATAGTAATCCATGACGTGTCCCTTGTATTCATTACATCACTGTAATCCCCCCATATGCTAAGCGGAGCAGAAAGTGCCCTTGCCGATACAGACATCACAATGGGCAGCCTCATGCCAGAAGCTATATGAAGTAATTCGTGCATGAGCTCAAGCCCTTGGCTAGAGGTTGCAGTGAATGCCCTTGCGCCAGCTGCGCTTGCGCCTATTGACGCGCTCATCGCAGAATGCTCACTTTCGACGTGCACCATTTCCGCCAATAGCTCACCATTTGCAATAAATTCAGACAGCTTTTCCACAACTGTAGTCTGCGGGGTTATCGGGTATGCAGCAATCTCATCTACATCAGAGTCCTTTGCCGCATATGCCACAGCGTAATTAGAGCTCAGAGGCAGCCTCTTCCATATTGATTTTTCCATTGTTTCCATGTCACTTAACCTCTTCTATGAAGTCAATAGCTTTGGGCTCGCACTCTTCAACGCATATCCCGCAACCCTTGCAGTAATTATAATTGATCTCTATTGTGTTTTTCCATGCTCTGCCTGACGAATTTGTATACTGTCTGTCAACTATCGATATCGCTGGCTCTGGACAAAATATCCAACACCTCAAACATCTTGTGCACTTGTCCTGATTTATTACTGGTTTGAAAGTCCTCCAATCCCCTGTGTACCTTTCGGAGCTGTTTCCAGGTTCCATGATAAAAGCGCCTGTGGGTATTGACTTCCATCCAGTCAAACTTGTCATTTCAGCTTAACACCTCAACTTCATTATATGCCCTACCGGCAGCCTTTACATTTGATTCGGCAATCTTTGACTTGAAGTTTTCCCTGATAGCCTCGCCTACAGAATCAAACTTTGCAAGCGGGACAACTTTAATCAGCGCACCAACCATGGCTGTGTTGACTATTGCGGCTCCGAGCTCATCCATGGCTATATGTGTCGCATCAACTTTTGCGACCATTATATCTTTCCTTTCAATTTTTTCCCTAAGCTCACTTCTATCCTTTGAAGAGTTAATCAGAAGAGTTCCACCAACCTTCAAGCCATCAAAGTAAATTTTTTTATCAATTGACGTATCGAGCACAACAACCATGTCTGGAGCTATAATTGGAGAGCGAGTAAATATTTGCCTTTCAGAAACGCGTGTGTATGCCTTGACCGGCGCTCCCCTCCTTTCAGCCCCAAATTCAGGGAACGCTTGTGCATTCTTTCCATCAAATATAGCTGCTTCAGCTACAATTATTGCGGCGGTCACTGCGCCTTGACCTCCCCTTCCGTGCCATCGCAGTTCAAAACTAGTTTGCAATATTGGTCTTATAATGCTTTACAAATGGATTTTAAAAAGATATCTATTTATTAACTCAAAATATTCTAATTTTTGCAATAATCACAGTGATATCATTCAAAAAATTATTGATATAAAAACCCCAGCCACAAGCAGCACATTGTAAATGGTAAACAGTATTCCGGTCTTTGAATCAATGTCCAATGTGTTGGATCTGAACATCCTAAACAGCTTTATGCTATAGGGAATTGTCAGTAAAGTTAGCAGTGAGTACAGTGGCAACAAACCCAAAACTATGTAAGCTGCCTGAATGGCATAAACTGCTAATATAAACGATACATATATCTTGTAACCGTATTTCTGTGTCATAATTGCGAACGACCTTACGCCGGCCTCCGAATCGCTTATCCTATCGCGGTAATTATTTGAGTAAATCACAGACATCATTATCATTGAGGGCAATAAGGATATTAATAAAACGTTTAAGGAAACAATCCCCCCTGCTGCTGCTGCAAACCCGCCCATAACAAGTGGTGGTCCAAATACCAGTGAGACATCAAGCTCGCCAAACCCATGGGCCTTAAAGTTTGCCAGTGGGCCGTTGTACGATGCAAGCATCAAAGCCCCAATTAATTCAAACAGAAATACTACTGGGCTTGTAATATATGAAATATAGGCGCCAAGGATAAGCCCTGAGGATATTGTAATGCCAGATATCATGTACGCTTTGTGGACAGCAAGTTCGCCCTTAAGTACCGGGTGTTCCCTGTAAAGCGCAGTAGCGCATCCAGGACGATCTATTCCTTGAGATACGTCATTAGCATCATTTAACACATTGGTTCCTGTATGTAGCAGAAGTGTAGCAATTAATGCAAGTAAAAGCGTGTATGCATTGAACCTTACAAAAAGGGCAATTGCTCCTCCAAGCAGCACTGAAGACAAGCTCATCGGAAGGCTCCAGACCCTTAGCATTCCTAAAATTGAGCTTGCCTTCATTTTTCTAAAAGTTTTTTGTTACCTTTATGGGGTCAATATAAATAAGTATTCTTGATTCATCTGGCGAATTCCTTGGATACTCTTTTAGCCCCATGTACTTCAATGCCATCTTATCTATGTGCTCTTCTGCCCCGGTCTCTGTTTGCCCCTTTATTTTTCCCTTTATCATCACATATTTGTAGGGATTTGAAGGATTTGTTATTGTTACCGTCACAATTGACCCTTTTTTTGCAAGTTTCTGTTTTTTTCTTCCATTTGCTGTGTTTATAATTATACTTTCACCATCTGTATCTACCCATACAGGAGTTACGTGAGGAAAACCATCAGTATCAAGAAGTGAAATGTATGCAAAACTTTTGTCATTTATCAGCGAAACTACGTTATTATCAAGTTTCATAACTTGCCTCCCGTTTTGTTAAAAATAAATCTTTTTCAATTTTTTTAAATTCTTTTTAGTAATGAAGCACCAGCTTCCCTTGCAGATTCAACTATCTTAGCCTCATCTACAATAACGTGTTTGCCATTTTCAATGATTATGTTGCCGTTTACCATCACATCCACAATATTGCCAGGGTGAGCTGAATATACAACCGCTGAAATGGAATTTTCAAGGTAAAGGGGGTTAATATTTGGTGCCTTAGCGTCAATTAGCACTAGGTCTGCAAGATAACCTTCTCGCAGTTGTCCAGCTTTCATTTTAAGCGCATAATTTCCATTTACGGTGGCCATTCTGAAAACTTCCGCTGCCTTCATTAACGTGGCATTTCCTGAAATGGCTCTCTGGACAAGCGAGGCGTTCTTCATCTCCTGAAAAATATCAAGCCTATTATTCTCCTTAACCCCATCTGTGCCAATACCTACGTTTATGCCAAACTGAAGCATTTCTGTAACTGGAGCAATGCCAGATGCTAGCTTCATGTTGCTGGTCGGATTGTGCGCTACACTGACACCAGCTGCGGCCATGGCCTGGAGCTCTTCTGGTGTTGGCCATACGCAATGTGCGAGAATCAACCTCTGATTTAGCATTTTAAACTGTTTAAAGATATCTATTGGTCTTTTTCCGTACCTTTTAACGTCATTTTCAACAAAATCTAGGGTTTCATATTCATGAGTGTGTATTCCAGTATTGTATTCTAAAGCTGCATTTGAAAGTTGCTCCAGACAACTCTCGGTGCAGTAAGATATGTGTTCAAAGCCAACCCAGACTCTTCCCAACCCTGTCGTATTCGAAAATGAATGAACGTTTTTTACCGTGTTCTTTGGACTTTCAAAATAATCATAAACATCGGCTGTATAAGGAACTAATGTGGATCTTATTCCAAGCTCATCAGCCACCTTCACCCCAATTTCGGGAAATCTGTACATATCTAGGACATGGGTTATTCCTGACTTGAGCATTTCAAGGTATGCCAGCCTATAATCTGCTAAGGCGTCTTCCTTTCTTAGAACTCTGTGGGCTGGATTTACATATGTTTCAAGCCACTTAGTAAGTGGTAAGTCCTCTGCAATCCCCCTAATTGCTGTTGGCCCAGCATGACAATGCAGATTAACAAATCCAGGTGTCAGTATTGTGTCCTTTCCATCTATTATAATGTCTGCGCTTGAAACCCTGGTTTCCTGATCAAGTTCTCCAACCTTTGTTATGATTGAATTATCAACGAAAATGGATCCCCTTTTCTGTATTAACGTATCATCCACAAAGCTCACTAATATTGCATCTTTGATAACAGTCTTCATGATTTGTTCACTTTAAATATATACTCTTTTATATATAAGGAATCATACTGTTTTATCTGTATTATCTAACCGTGACGTGCCTTCCACCCTTAAGGCGTGTAGGTTTCCCTTTTTGCGAAGGTATACTAAGCGCGACAATCTCCGGAGAGACCTTTTGGCATGGTCCGATGTATGGCAAACCATGGGAACGCCTTTATACGCACTAAGTTCGATAGACTTCCATCAGGAGTATTGTTCTTCAAGAAGGTATTATATGCTTTTCTGTTTGCTTTTATCCAACCCACAAATGGCATGGGTTTTCCCATTCTGTTAAATTAGAATCTATGAGTTATCGGAAGTGCTACACTTTTTCAGATTAACCGTTTCTGAAAGGTTATAATTTCTTATAACCTTCATTCGGAGCGTTGACCTTCAAGCCCGCTCCGGCCACCTTAGGCTCATGGCCGGTGTGCAGGTATCCATAATCAATGCCATCAGCACTCACGGTAGCGCATGGTTATGGCCAGCCTATTGGTCAATGTTACAGGTTTCGCATTTCGATATCCCCAAGTTATCACAACAGACAGGACATTCTGAAGTCCATCTTGGGTTCACGTAAACGGTCTTTGATGAGGACTTGTGTTCAATCGTCTTCTGGTCCCTTGATGAAGCCCTTACATATACCACTTCAAATCTATCCTCCTTTTTTCCAATTACCCCTTCAGGCATCGTACCTGTTGAAAAGCATATACATTTTATCTTGCCCTGCTTAATCCTCAATGCGGTCAAGTGTAGTACATTTATTGTACAAAGCTTTCTATAATATATCAACTATATTTGATTATAAAGATGTATATCAGTTATGTTTGCTTGGAGGGATTAGTGCAACTGTTTCGAACCCTTGATAAATTGAGTTTCTTAATATGCAAAGAAGATTCATGACTTTATTAACATAAATACTTATTGGATATATTGCTTTGTTGCATTAATTGATTATTCCCGGCCAATGAACAAATTAATTAA
>JARVJW010000176.1 GCA_029775955.1 Nitrososphaeria archaeon
ACAAGCTAATGATTTACGAAAAATTAATAAATACATAGCTAATCATATTTTTATAATTGGATACATTAAAGCGATTTTTGTGCGCTTGGAAATATAATATAAATAAATTATCTGATGTTACAAAAATAACTGAAAATGGATTGGTCCCAATTAAAGGAACTAAATGGGAAGACACTGATATTGAAAGTATCTTTTATGAGCTTGAGAAAATGGGCATAATTAAGGTTAACACTGCGGAATCATTGCTGAAGTGCCCAAAGTGCAACAATACGACTTTTTACGTGTTGCCAGCCTGCTTAAACTGCGGCAATCCGTTAATACATGTAACACCAAAGTACCTTATTCCAAGCATGGCGGAACAAGTGACATCCAATGAAGAGCTATTTAAAACTCTTAAGATAGTTGGCAGCAAGACAGTAAACGCAGAGGAAGAAATTAGTCCTGATGATTCTTACATGTGGCAATGTACAAAATGTGGGTCGCCAGTTACGAGCATAAAATACCTCTACAGGTGCTCTAAATGTGGTTATAAAATAAAAGAAGAGGATAACTCAGAATATTATGATGAGAAGGTCTACAGCATACAGAGTGAGAAAGCAGGTTATTATGCGGGTTACATTGATGACATTATATCCCTGTTCAATGAGTTTGGATTTGCTACTGAATGCCTGGGCACCATAGTGGGGCAATCTGGCATCAATCATACATTTGATTTTGTAATCAATAAACATGATACCAGGCTAGCTCTCACCATTGAGATGGGAGCAGACGAATTTTCCACACGGAAGGCAATAGAATATTACACGAAGGCGTACGACACTTTCAATTCGACAGTACACCTGTTAATTGCAATTCCTAAACTAGGTGAAGAGCAGAAAAGGCTGTTTTCTACCCAATCCATAGATTATATCGAGGCTGAAGATCCCCAGGCTGCAATAAGTGAGCTCAGGGACAGGATAGAAATGCTAAATGAAAAGATCAAGGCAAGTACCGGCATTGTTGGGTTTGACAGGATTGTCGAAGGTGGGTTACTGGATAAAAAGGTTTACTTGGTGCTGGGTGAACCGGGTCTCGGAAAGACCACACTTGGCCTACAATTTCTTATTTATGGTGCCAAAAACTCAATACCAGGCATACTGATAACAACGACTCAGCAGCCACAGGAAATAATTGAACTTGCAGACAGGCTTGAGCTTGAACTGAAAAAGTACATGCAGGAAGGAAAGCTGGCTATCCTTGATTTGACACATCAGTTTGAAGAAGCCAAGGCTAAGGCAACCGGCGACATATGGAAGTACAAAACCTATGTATCAAAGCTGGTAAATGACATATCCAAGCAAGTCAAGAGGATAAATGCAGTCAGGCTGGTTATAGATACTGTTACACCATTTATCATTGTTGACGACTATGATCATGCCAAGGAGCTGATTGATGCAATTTCCCAACTCAATTGCATGACATTGCTGATAAAGGAGAATATAAAGCAAGAAACTTATGAAGCCAATTTTGTTTCCGGGGTTATAAACCTGAGGTACGAACTGAAGGGAGACAGGCGTGCCAAGGTTTTATTTATTTCCAAGTTGAGGAACAGCACATATGATGCTGCCCCACACGAGTACATTATAAAGAAGGGAGAAGGGCTGGTAATTAGTTAGTGAGCATAATTGCTGGCAAGTAAGGGGAGAAATATTAAAATCATTCCTATCATCATATTTTTAATCCCTTTCCCATTTATAATATTTTACTTTTTTGCAAGGTTGCAGACATTCTTTTCCCCGGGCTACACGTTTATGGACAGGGTCATATCTGTTTTGCTTTTTGTAGCTGACCTCTTTTTCCTGATGCATACAATAGCGTACTTGACAAACTTTCTCAGGTCACAGGAAATTTACCCGAGGACAATTGAACGGTACTTTCTGCAATACACAAGGCCTAAGACTGCGGTACTGATAGCAACATATAATGAGCCCCCAGAAGTGGTTGAAAAAACAGTGAGCGCAGCGTCTATATCTGCAAACAGGATAGGCGCAAAGGTTTACCTGCTTGATGACTCAACAAATGTAAGTACTGCTGATTCACTTAAAAAAATAGCTGTAACCTATGGCGCAGAATACATGCATAGAATTAACAGGAGAGGGTTCAAGGCCGGGGCTTTGAATGATTGGCTCAGGAGCACAGATTATAAGTATTTTACAGTGCTGGATTCTGACCAGAGGCCACTGCCAGAATACCTTGAAGAAACCGTCAGCATGCTGGAAGCTGACCCGTCGCTTGCGTTTGTCCAGATACCCCAAATTTACACCAACATGGATTCCAGCAGGCTTGCGCAGGGAGCACAATACGTGCAGCAGGTTTTTTTCGATTACATTACCGAAGGCAAGAGTGTAATAAATTCAATGTTCAGCTGCGGGAGCAACACCGTGTTCAGGACAAAAGCTGTGATTGAAGCGGGGGGATTCGACGAAACCTCAGTAACTGAGGATATGGCAACCTCAATAAGGATTCATCAGAAGGGGTGGAAATCAAAGTACTATAACAGGCCGCTTGTCATGGGCGAAGGGCCTTCAACCCTGGATTCTTACTTCACCCAGCAGGGAAGGTGGTCACTGGGGTCAATGGGGCTGTGCTTTAGGGCAATTAAAAATTTTATCCTGCACCCCAGGAGCATGTCACCATTACAATGGCTGGATTATTTTGTTTCAACTACCTGGTACTTTATAGGGATCGTTTACATCATTATGCTTTCCGGGTTGCTAGTATTTGTATTCTTTGGCCTGACGCCCATTATAACAACAGGTGCCTCCTTTTTCTATTTCCTCATCCCTTATATAGTGTTTAACATGGTGACCTTCTCGTTAACCGTAATTTACAAGGGCAATCCGCTAAAATCGGTCCTGTATAACCTGGCACTTACATTTGACACCGTACCAGTTTATGCCATATCAACCGTTAATGTGCTACTTAACAGGAAAAAACCTTTCAAGGTTACGCCAAAGAACTTTTCAGGTGGCAGGCTGCCACTTAGGTCCCTGTACCCACAGGTTACCATATTTGGAATAATACTGCTTGCAATATTAATATCGGTGATTAAATATATAATTTCAGGCGATGTCTCATTTGCAGTCGTGATAGGATGGCTATCATATTACCTAATTTTGGCGTCCTTTACATTTTACTTTAACACTGACACAAAAATGAGCAGTTACTATGTGCCTGTAATCGAGAAATGGGAGGCTAATGGTTCACAGTCTGCCCAATTAGTTCCATGAGGGATCGTATTTCGTCCTTTATTGCCGTTGGTTCTGCAGTTACCTGCTGACTCAGCATATAAAAGAGCTTAACAGCAGCATCCTGCAGACTGTATGATTCAACTACATCTATTTTATTGGCATAAGCCAGTTTTTTAGCTTCATCTTCGAGCTTTGGCACGCATACCAGAATTTTCCTAGTTGGCTTGACGTCATCAGATTTTGCGATGAACTCTAGAAGCAAATTCTTGCTAATGGCCTTAGTTTGAACCAAGATATCAACTGCCGTGCTCTGTAACTCATTGCGAAGTGCAAGTGAAAATTCATGCCTGACACCTGACCTTCCGGTTAAAGTTGCGGGATATTCAATATTAAGGCCTAAACTTTTCAGCGCATTAACTGCTGCCTCAAACGGGTCATCATTTGCTTCCTCCATTGCCTTTTTAAATAACCCATTCATGTCTTTCTCCTTGAATCTATCAAGTTCTTTATTTAGCTCGTCAATTTTAATTTTGATAAGCCTCCTCAGTACATGACCAAATACGCTATCAACGTTGTCTCCTCTTTTAGCTGATGTTTCAAAGTACTCCATTTTTAAGCTGGATGCCTTTTCCCTGACCTCATCTGACGCGACCCTTCTTGCCCCTATGTCAACCTTATTTCCAACCAAAACCAGCACAGTTTTCTCGTTTATGTAAGGCACAATTTGCTCATAATATTTATTCACGTTATTATAGCTCGAATCACGATCAATTTCATATACCAAAATAAAGCCGTTTGCGCCAATGGCGATTGCTGAAAATTGACTGGGGTCCTGGATCCCACCAACCGTATCGTAAATTTTTAACGTTATGCCCACATTTATTGCCTGAAGTTTGACAAATGTTACCTCAGATTCAGTTGTGGGATCGTATTCAACTGTGTACTTTCGCTTGGAAAACCTGGAAATTAAGGAGGTTTTACCAACGGCTACATCGCCCAAAACAACAATCTTAAATACATAATTCAATAATAACAGTATAGAATTGGTTGATTTTAAGCTTTTATCATGCAATAGACTAAAAAGCCAATTTGTGTGCTGATATTTTGTTCCCATAAAATACAGCTGCAAATATTAATCAATTAACTGGATTTCAAAAAAATGTTAACTGAGGCCAATTACGTAAAAATTACGCAGTGGCAAATTAAAACGGAGAAGAATGTGGTCAATTACAGCTTTTGTGCAACTTCCTTAACCCTTATCCTCAGCACACCATCCAATCTGTAAAGGTCTATTGAAGCTAAGAACCTGGAACCCCTCTTTATCATGTTCCTTGGGCCGTTGAATTCTGCTGGCTCAAGCCTCGCCCTCCACTTTCCATCTATCCTGACAACTGCTGAACCTGGGTATATGCGCTCAACCTCAATTTCATGCAACTTGGAATTAACAGTGCGGGCAGCTGACGCTGTAACAAATGAGCCGTTTAATTCGACTGCCTTCTTTGCTTTAAGGAGCTTTTCCAGGGCTGATCCTGTTACCTGCTGGCTAACCCCCTCCTCCTCCATAATTTGCTCCAGGTCTTCGAGCTTCAAGCCGTTCCTTCCTGCCTCCATGAGCCTCATGTATATTTCCTTTGATGCCCTCTCAATGCTCTTGTCAAGCTGTTTCCTGAAATCCTCCACGCCCTCCTCAGTTACAGGCTCACTCCTTGGCCCTCCTGTTTCATTCTCAATTTCAGCTATCTCTTCAGCGCTCATGGGGTCTTCAGAAGGCATGCCTGTTGCCCTGATCACTGGCTGAAGCTTAAGGTTAAGAGTAGAAGCTATCCACTTCATCCTCTTTGCCCTCTTTACGCTAGAATACAGGTACGCTGTGTCAAGAGTCTGTTCAGCCGCAAGTATAGTTACCTTCCCAGGCGCCTTCCTTCCTGTCCTCCCCCTCCTCTGTATGTACCTGATCTCGCTTGGTATTGGCTCATAGAAGAAAACGTGGTCAACTGCAGGTATGTCAAGCCCCTCCTCCGCAATTGACGTGGAAACCATGATGTTTATTTCCCCGCTTTCAAGGGCCCTTATCATGCTCGCCTGCTGGTCCTGGCTCATGCCCCTGTCCCTTCCCTTTGAGGCCTGGCCAACAAACCTTTCCGCCTTAACGCCAGGCACACCCTTCAGCTCCTCCACTATGTGGGAAGCTGTATCCCTGTACTGAGTAAAAACAAGCATCCTTGATGATGGGTTTACAGCAAGCTGGTCAGAAACTAATTTTTTAAGCCTGTCAAGCTTTGGATGCTCTTGGGAAATCAAATCAACAATCGATCTGAGGTGCTGATATTCAGGGTCAGCTGCTAGCATTGCATGGGACCTGCTCTTTTCCTCATCTGCCCTGTTCATGAACTCCCTGAGAGTGTGTGCGCCTTGAGTTTCTATGAGCTCAAGCATGTGAAAGAGAGATAGAGCAATAGATTGGGTCATTATTGCGTCAAAGATCCTGCTCCTCTCCTCTTCTACGCTTTCAGCTTCAAGCGTGTACCTGAGCTCTTCACCTGCCTCTATCAGGTCCCTCCTGGTTACCATGTCAGGAGGAACCTTGAGCAACTTCATTTCATATAAGCGGCGGGCCCTCTTCTGAAGCATTGACCATATGCTTGACCTGACCTGCCTGTAACTTTCCGGAAGCTGAACCTTTTCCCACTCGATGTCTATTTTGTTTATGTAGGGCTTGACATCAGGGTCATCCTCGTCCCTGAATTCAACCTTCTCTATGTACAGGTTCCTGCACACGTCCATGACCCTTTCAAGAGTGGAGCCCGGGGAAGCTGTCATGCCCAGGATCATTGGAAAGTCAGCCTGCGAAACGTATGCCCTTGCAATTTCCGTGTACGCGTACTCCTTTACTGCCCTGTGCGCTTCATCAAACACGACTAGCCCGAAACCCTTCAGGTTTAGCCTCCCCTCAAGCAGGTCGTTTCTAACTACTTCAGGTGTTGAAAATATTACTCTGGCATCGCTTCCCCATATAGCTGCCCTGTGCTCAGGGGGCACCTTGCCAGTGAGGAAGGCAATGTCACTTTCCCTTAGCTTCATTATTGCCATAAAACTCTTCCTGTGTTGCATTACAAGGGGCCTAGTGGGAGCCATTATTAGCACCCTTGAACGCCTGTGCCTGTACAGAACTTCCGCAGCAAGCAGCGCAGATATAACTGTTTTCCCAAGTGCTGTGGGCAGGATGACAAGGGTGTTCCTTCCATAAGCTGACCTGGCTATGTTTTCCTGGTACAGCCTGGATTCAACAGTTCCAGACCAGATGAGAGGATGCTGTACAGACCCACCCTGCAGCAAGGTCAGATCTCTAGGACTTCATCACTGCGCTTTTCCCTTTCCTTCCTTGGGTTTATCTGGTCAATTTCAGACACGAGTTTCTTGAGCCTGTCGTTCTGGACAAGCTCAGAAAACTCCTTCAACTCGAGCTCATCCCTTATTACGAGCCCCCTCTTCTTCTTTGGCGAACCGCTGTCATCAACTGGATTTATTTCAACGGCAAGCCTGTTTGGAGAGCCCCTATAAGCTGGCATCTTGAGCACAAATATCCCAGGCACTGAAGTCTTTAGCCTTGACCAGTCCTTTCCGCTCTTCAGGAAGTCAACCAATTTCTCATCTGCCAAATCTAGCACCTGCAATTGATCCTCAGCCATAAATAAAAACTTTTAATCTTTTGCCAAATTCATAAAAGAGTTAACCGTGGAAGGGATGCAGTTCAAAATTTCATTCCTTGACTCATTTGTCAATTGAACGGAAGCAGTGGGCTTTCAATTTAGCCAACTGTTACCTGCGCCTGGAACTTTACCCCGTTGGAGCTGTACTGGCCGTCAACATCATAAACTCTCACGGTGTATTTTCCTGGATTAACGCTGAATGGCATGTGAAGCACCACAGTGGCATTCTGGCCCAATGGAACTACAAGCGCAAAGCCGTCAGAATGCGCAGGATGCAGGGGGTATTCATTAGATATTTCAGATTTAGGCAACGTTCCAAGCTGACTTGCGTTCCACTGATATACAACTGAGCTGTTCAATACCTGGACCAGCACTATGAAGCCTCCATATGTGTCAGGACCATATTCATTTGCCACCTGAAGGTCAAGCGTACCGTTTGGATAAAGCATTGTGCCTGTCAACACATACCCCGGGGTTTTTGAATAGTTGTGCAGGTTTGTGAACCCGCCAAAAAATTCCTGGTACGTTACCACTGTATAGCCAGTTGACACTACAAGGGCAATCGCAAGCAGGACAACAAATTTATTCATTTCGCATCACCATAGGGGCAGGCTCCACCTGCCTATTTTCAATCCGTTTGGATATTTTTTGATAAGCAGCTGGTCAACTGAAAGCCATTTGCTTCCTGCAAACACAAATACCAGTGCAGCTGCTCCCTCAACAGCTGCTATCTGCCATTCATCCAGGCAGGTTGAACCTATCCAGGCAGCACCAAGCCCTATACCCCACGCAAGGAGGGCAATCACAAGCCCTGAAAGCCTGCTCATGAAGCCAAGCATCAGGAATAGGCCAAACACAGCTTCCAGCACAGTCCAGGCAACCAGAAAATCGTAAAGGAACGCGGGATGCATTATTGTGTACTCAAGAAGGCCTCCGATTAGCCACGCATGAGGTATAAACGTGATCAACTTGCCTCCAACATATGCTGGGGATGAAGGAATCATTTTTGCTGGCATGTTAACAACTCTCCTGAGAAATGCAGAAAAGTACATAAAGCCAAGAGTTATTCTTATAATTGGCAAAGCCATTTGCGCATCGTCCAATTTTACATCACGCGTTGACTATGGAAGCCGTTTATTTAAACTTTTCAAAATATTTATTATTTATCAAAAAATAGAATTTTGACCTAATAAATACATATAATTTCATAATCTGATCGTTCCACAGCGTTCCTAATATAGCCGCCATGTCAATGCACTGTATGGCCTGCACGTGTTGCCAGGGGTGATTTAAAGTGCGCAAAAAGACCATCATGGTAGCTGACGTTTTAAATGCGCTGTACAAAAGCCATGAAGGGTTAA
>JARVJW010000033.1 GCA_029775955.1 Nitrososphaeria archaeon
AAGAAGACCCTTAGGATTTTTTGCTTTTACCATTATTTCAATATTATTTTACCTAATAGATAAATGTTAATAATAGTAGATTATTGTGCTTTGTTGCATATATCAAAAAATAGTTAATTTGTTAATAATTCCAAATTTAAATTAAAGAAATTATTTATTTTAAATCGGTAATTTATCCTAATTTTTAAATAATTAGCACAACTTTTAACTCAGCGAGCGGGAAGTCCCCTTGACTTGGATGAAAGCGAGCAAAAGTATTTATAATTATGCAGCTATAATAGGACAAGTAATGTGTTAAAAAAGTATGTTGAAGATCAAGGTAAATAATATGGTTAGTGCGGAAAAGAACAGCAGGATACGGGAGAAAGGCAGGGAGACAAGCGGAAAGGTCAGACTGCAAAAGTATATGAAATAAAATTCGATAAAAGCAAAATATCAAAGCAAAGATTCGACTCACTTCAAAGGCTCTTTCTTGAAGGGAAGTGGTTTACATAATATCAAAAGGCATAACAGATTCTGTTTCTTATAAAGACAAAAAGGTAAAGGTTGGCGATAAATTCGAAGAAAGGGAGCTGATTGTATTGTCATCACAGATGAAACAATACCTGATAAAAAGGTTGCAAAACAACCTCAAAAGCCTTATTGAAAGCAAAGGGAAAGAAAACTGGAAAGATAAGGTACAGGAAGGCGCTGCATTCAATACCCCTAATGCAATACGGCATAACCTATAAAATAAAGGATAAAACAGTACAGGGCTTGGGTGATTTCAAAGCAATCGGGATAGATCAAATGCCATGCAACGCAGAGTTTGCTACTTTATAGAGAGGAACGGTGATTACTTCATGCATGTCGTTGCATACCTGCCAAAAGAGGAAAGAGTGCATAACGGCAGAGCAATAGGCATTGACTTAGGCATAAAGAACCACATTCTCAAATGGAATTGAGGTGCAATATACCAATGCCCGAAAGGATAAAGCTTTACAAAGCAAGATCTCAATATGACAAAAGGTCAAATAGAGGAACAAAGTTATTACAAAAGATAAAAAGCGAATTTTTACATCAGAACAATCAGAAGAAAGATATAAACAACAAACTTGCGCATTATGTAACAACAAATTATGAATATATTGCTTACCAAAATGATAAGAGTTGGTCAAGGTTTTACGGAAGGAAGATATACCAAACTTCCATAGGAGGATTCCGCAATTGCCTAAAGGCAAGCACTCCTTTGGAAGTAGGCATGTTCATAAAAACAACTGGCGTATGCATGAATTGTGATACAGTGCAGCATCTGAACCTATCGGATAGAATGGCAGTATGCCCTTCATGCCATTCAGTATTTGATAGGGATGTAGGTGCCGTAAATAAGATAAAGGAAGAAGGGCTTTGCCTAGGGAACCTAGGCGAGACACTCGCAGAGGATTATGCCTCTACCGTGCTCGAATACATAAAGCGCATGTGAAAGCAAGCATTGCCGTTGAAGCTCCAAACAAGCGGGCGTGGCAGTTCACCCCTTTCATATGATGCTCAAAGAGGGGAAATAGTTAAACTTGCATGGGAAAAGAGACATAAAAACAATTCTTTACATTTTACTCACGCTGTCTGGTCTCCTTTTATTTTAGAATCAATTATGTCATGTTATAATTGGGAATTAGTTGAAAGGCATCAACAAGATAGATGGAATAGGTTAGAAACAGCCACGATGATCTTTATAAGTAGCTATAATATATATGAAGATAAAGGAAATACTGAAGGTGATAAAACCATGAACCACCCGTGGAAATCCAGGGGGGATAAGAGGACAATTGTCGGGCACTATAAGCCACAAGAGGACGTAATGAAGTACCTCACGGACATGCAGAAAGCGATAAGGCGCGCCCTTGAAGTTGCCTATGAAATGGCTATACATATTGCAATAGGATGCCTTCGCCAATTGCATTGAGAAAAGCGGTCAAGCCGTGGTTCGTGTCAAACTACGATTATGCGACTCACCACCTCAACCCCGTTTTTGCCGTTGCCTGATAATATAAGAACCATTATGGCGAGCTGAGGATACCTGTTGTGAAGAAGCTTGAAATCAGGATTGACGGCGAGCTGTTCAAGGTTGAGGGCGACAAAGCAACGCTCCAGCCTGGGCATTACGCTTACGTCCTAATAAACACTGAGAACAAGCACTTCCTGGCATACAGCAAGGGCAAAGCTTCAGAGCTCTTGCTGACTGACAATTTTGTATGTGTTAACCATATCGGAAGTGGAAAAGACCTTAGGCGGCAGCTTCGTGGCGCAGGACTTCACGATAGATTCCACGTTTGCGACGGTGAATGCTGGTAGGCCTGCGCTGAAAGGAACTGACACAGCGCACATACAGAACGACTTAGGGAGGAAGAGCCTGCAGAAGCACATACACAGAAGAAGTACAGGAAACTGCGCCAGGCCAGAGGCAGGCAGAAGAACCGTGTCAATGATGCCTTGCAAAAGCTAACTACGGAGATGGTGAAGGAAAACCCAGGCGCATCGTTTGTCTTTAAAGACTTGGACTAGTGGAAACAACAGGAAGTTCAGGACAAAGTTGAACAAATGAAAGGCTTACCAGAAGATGATTGAATGCAAGTCCTCATTCAAGACCGTTTACGTGAGCCCAAGAGGGACCTCAGAGTGTCCTGTCTGTGGTGATAAGCTGAAGCACCAGGCTTGGGGGATATCGAAATGCGAAACCTGTGGCGTGGACTACGACAGGCTTGCCATAACCCCGCGGCTACCGTGAGTTCAGATTGCTTTGAAGGATGAATACCTGTACAACGGCCATGAGCCTAAAGTGGCCGGAGCGGGCTTGACTGAGAAGGTCAACGCTCCGAATGATGGTTATAAGAAATTATAACCTTTCAGAAACGGTACCTGGATGTATATAAAAAACACAAATAGCAATTATATATGGTTAATTGAGAGATTTAAATAACTTTTTAAATTAATACGCTGCAATTATTGACATGAAAGCTATGGTATTGCATGGTACTGAAAAAATAGAATCAATGCCACTAAAATATGAAGAATATCCTACGCCAATTCCTGGTGCTGGTGAAGTGCTAGTTAAAGTCATTTCCTGCGGAGTTTGCCATTCGAATTTGCATATGATAGAAGGTGACTGGGTAAAATATGGGACACCAGCAAAATTACCCATAATTCCTGGTCATGAAATAATAGGCGAAATAAAAGAGTTGGGTGAAGGAGTAGTTAATTTAAAGCCAGGCCAGAATGTTGGCATATCTCCCTTATGGAACACGTGTGGGGCATGTGAATATTGTTTAAGTGGTAATGAGCAAGTATGCGACAGCGCTCAAATAACGGGAGAGACTGTGGATGGTGGATATGCCGAATACATCCTTGCAAAGGCGAATTATGTTTATAAAATACCAGATGGGATCAATTTGCAATCTGATGCACCACTGTTTTGTCCCGGCGTAACAGCTTATAGAGCATCAAAATTAGCTGAACTTGGTCCTGAAAGCGTTGCATTTATAATAGGAATAGGAGGTGTAGGACATGTAGCAATTCAAACTTCAAAGCTATTTGGAGCGCATGTGGTAGCAATATCAACCAATGACGAACATGCTCAGTTGGCAAAAGAAGTGGGTGCAGATGATGTTATATTAACAAACAGGAACTATGATAATCTTGAAAAATATCACGAAAGCGCAAGTTCAGTAATTGTGTTTTCACCATCACAAAAAGCAATAGATGCTTCCCTTAAATTAGTAAAAAAAATGGGAACAGTTGTAATGGGTGTTTTTGGCGATCTTCATGATTTTAGGTTTATTAATGAAATTAAGGTCAGGGGATCCCTAATCGGGCCTCGCAGAGATATGAATGAGGTTTTATCTTTGGCATCAAAGGGAAAATTAAAGATTAAAACTACAAAATTTCAAATGACTGAAGCTAATGAAGTTTTAAAAATGATGAAGGATGGAAAAATAATTGGACGGGCAGTACTTTTACCTTAATAATTGGGACGCAGGATTATATTTTGACATAGCAAATCAATTAAGATTAAATATAGGCAAGGATTATATGAGTTCATCTTACTTTAATAGGTTAATAGATGTAAAGCCAATATTAGCTTTGGAAAAAATTATTAATCAATACGGTGGTAAGAAAGTTCTGGTTTTAGGTGCTGGTCCTTCACTTGAGACAAATATAAAGTCATTGATGGAGTATTCCATTCTTAATGACTTTATAACAATAGCAGCAGATGGAGCATCTTATGCATTAAAAAAAATAGCCGATATAAACCCCAATTTTATAGTCACTGACCTTGATGGGTATCCAGAAGAAGAGGTCAAAATGTCTAATGATGAATCTGTAGCCGTTGTGCATTCTCATGGAGATAATATTAATTTATTAAGTCGCTATGTGCATCAATTAAAGAATCTAATCGGTACTACACAGTGTGAACCTCTCGGAAAACTATATAACTTTGGTGGATTTACAGATGGCGATAGAAGTGTTTACTTTGCAAATACGCTCAATCCGAAAATGATTGTGCTTGTTGGTATGGATTTTGGAGATAAAATCGGCAATTTTTCAAACGCTTTAAAAAAGGATAAGGTCAAAAAGATTATAAAACTCAAAATAGGCAAAAAGTTGTTGGAAAGATTTGCAATGATGCACGCTAACAGTCTAGACTTATATGACATGACATCTGCCGGTAACAACATTAATGGGTTTAAAAAAATAAAAATTGATGACATGGTTAATATAATTAAAGGTAGGTAATTTATAGAATTTTGTGCTATTCTAGCTCGATATCTAGCTATTTTTTAAAACCTTATCTCCTAGATTTTTAGGTAATATGTTATAATTATTGCAGCATGACAATAGCTATCTAGTAATCAAAGCTACAAGCACGTTAATATTAGATATTTATTTGTTATGGGCGGCCCTGGCAAGGTAATGACTGCTAACTGATGAATGCCAGCTAGAGCACTAAAGGACTAGGGAACTTGCTGGTGCCAGCAAGGCAAATTGGGAATGGAATTTATAAGCCATGCTTATCTTCAGCTAATTCATATTGCAAAACATGGTTAACATATAATTGATAGTTTGTAGCCCAACTGATGCCAAAGAGGCTCCTGCCCATGAGATGAGCCTTGTCCATACATTTTCCTTCCATATATGCAGTAGTTCAGCAAGTAGCAATGTTTCACATCTAACTAACTAGTTAAGCTTTGCATAATTGGAAAACACGCTAAGATAAAAAAAGCAACTTTCTAGCTTAAATCTTAACCATTTAGCTCCCGCTAAACCTCATCGTACACTACCATTTAGGTGGGCCAGTTCCTTCCCCTTATCACCTTTCAACTGTGCGCCTGAATTCATATGCAGTGATTGCTGGTACAAGCATTGTACAGTATTATTGCAACAACCCTTACAACAAAATTCCTGCTTAATGGCCTCTTCAACCATATATGAAGTCTCTATTCCTCACCTTATCATGACAGACGTGTGAAATTTGCCAGTGTTTATTTTGCCTCTAGTAACATCTTTGTCGATCTTACCATGATTCTGTGTAGTCTATTGTCATCCCTCACATAAATGCTTCTGCCTGTTAGTACACTTACAGCATAATCCAAGCATGCGAAGAATCAGGAGATGGAAAATCAATACTGAGCCAGCTTCTGCGGTTGTATTGTTGGCTGACCTTATTATGTTCTCAATTATATATTTGAAATGCCATTAGTATGACAAAGTTCTGATTCAAGGCTTTAGAGGATAACTTCCTTTTCCTGTTGGGCTTCATTGGTTCGTTCATAGCTAAAATTTATAAACTAATGAAACCTTAAATAAATTGTTCTAAAAGAGTGATATATTATACTTGCGGAAGTATTGATAGATTGGAAATACTTGCTACATTCGTTATATGATCAATGTTATCAAAATGAACTTAGGTGATCAGCATGGACGGCAACGTAAATAGTTTGATCGGCATTAGACTCTCGTTTGTCTTTATGTTTAGTATTAATCAAAAAATAATTACCACCGATATAAATGATGTTGATCCTTCGTCTTTTAACATGGAGCGGTTAAATGAATTAAATGATGCAGAACTGCACGTTCTTGGTGAAAATTTCCTTAAAGCAGATAGACTTAAGAGACACCCAGTATCTAAATTTGAACTACCGATAACTTCACAGGACGAGGCAAAGCCGTACATCGCAGAGGTTTATCTTCTCGCACATAAGGAGGGTAGTGAAATAATTGAAGTGTGGATTGAGGCGCCCGAACAGGAATTCAACCCTTATAGGCTACTGGATTTATTAAAACCTGAATCTCAGAACGGTTTCGTTAAATGCATACATCGCTCTCTTTCCTATTTAAAAGATGAACCTCCTCTTTTTACGTTCATTGGAATCTTTGGATCAGGCATTGATGTTGACGAATTTATAGATGATCATCGTGTAGACATCGTGAATCTTTTATATCTAAATTCATCGCCAGTACCGTTCAAAGCTTCATTTGTAGACAATGAAATAAACAGAAATTTCTGTATTAGAGAGGGAGGTGCATCGTTCATGTCAGGATTCAGTGCTCTGAATATCATGTTCGTGAATACAAAAGAAACTAATGGTGATTAAATTGCAAGGAAAATGCTCCCTGCCATTTATCATCACCATAGAACTATTACTGCTAGAAAGAGAAATACTAAAAAAATATTATAAAAGGCTTTCCAATGGCTCCCTATCAATAAGCAGACTTGTCGGTTTAAAGCAAGAAATACTAGATGGGTTGGAAGAGTACTATGGCATCATTGCAAAGGCGACGCAATTTAGTGAACCTTTGATGGAATTCGGTCAGAGGATACTCGGAATTAATGACTTATACGATTCAGTGATTGACCGACTAGATGCTGTCATTTTTGACATAACTACAAATTATTCTAGAAACTCAAATACCTTGAGTTTCTGGTTAACTATCCTTTTTGGTTCATTAGACACAGGCATCCTTACTGAGGGTATAGCATCCATTTATTATCCCCATAATTTACCAGCTATAGTTGCCTGGACAGCATTTGTCACGGTTATGACTTCGTTGATAATATTTGCCCTCCTTTACAATAAGATAAAGTGACGGTGGTAACTAAAATGTCAAGCATTTCCTTAGAAATGGCAAGAAGAAAAGAGTTAAAATTCGCCCAGAGGGTTCATACAGGATCATTGGAGGAAAGATTTTATGATAGATGTTATGGTTATGACCTTTTCCTGAATTCAATTTTCTATGGAAATACTGCAGCGAAGCCTTTGCAATACGATTTCTGTCATTTTTTCCGATATTAGAGAGATGTTGCGTGCCCTAGAGGTAATGAAGACCAGTTCTGATTCAGTCAGTTCCCAAAAAATTTGCATCATTCACAAAATGTGGCTGAAAAATTGAAAAGAGGCGTTTGACACTGAAATTATTACATCCTTCCGTGGATAAGTTAAGTGATTTCGCTCGTAGCTTGCTCAGGAGGTGTGGGTTGCTCACGCTAAGTCAGGACCAAGTTGAATGGATAATAAGGAAGAATGAAGTGGGAAGGCTCACAAAAAGAGAGATAGCCGTCTCACAGGGCATATTAAAGGGAAGAGTGTTACAGTTATATAGGGAGTACAGGATGGGCGATAATCATGAGTTTAGCTTGCCATTTAAACAAGCCTATAGTGTTATGTGAACCCCGTTTGTCTGAGCTAACCGTCAAAACATAATGAGATAAGACATGAAAAGCATTAGATTTAACATGATGGAGAGAAACAGTAATTAATTGCAAAGCAAAACTTTAAGCATAATTTTTTCCTATAATTATAAAAAATACAATTTTTTAGGAAGACATTAAAAATGCCATTTTTTTATTCATTTAATTCTTTCCTAATAGTAATATTTTAGGAAAGAATATTCCACTTAGCAAAATTATAAATATAAATAATACCATTAACAGTAAGTGAATTACCCCGCCCTTGCGGACGGGGCCACGCTCGCTTGTTTGGAGCTTCAACGGCAATGCTTGCTTTCACATGCGCTTTATGTATTCGAGCATGCTAGAGGCATAATCCTCTGCGAGCGTCTCGCCTAGGTTCCCTAGGCAAAGCCCTTCTTGCTTATTTGCAGCACCTACATCCCTATCAAATACTGAATGGCATGAAGGGCATACTACCATTCTATCTGATAGGTTCAGATGCTGCACTGTGCCACAATTCATGCAT
>JARVJW010000057.1 GCA_029775955.1 Nitrososphaeria archaeon
AAATTATAACCTTTCAGAAACGGATCTGAACCTATAATTGCTATTCGCTGTCTACACTTAAGGGCATAAATAAATCTTTAAAAGGTTACAACATAGTCATCAACCATACAGAAGGATAGTCTGAACATGATAGGAGCAAAAAGGTCTACAAATTCCGGATTATAGGCCCTGCATTTTAGTCAAGTTTGAAAAAGAAGCTCTAGAAAGGGCAATGGTGACAGGCTGAGCTACTGCTGCTCTTGCTTAAATTCTAATATTATACAAGTTTGTGGTTTCGCGCGCTATGTTGTATAATTAAAAGCTTGATTTAGCCATTGTAAGAATGAGGCTAAATTCTAAACCATTAACAAATTAACCGCCAATTTATATAAAGAATTTTTTATAATGCACCGCTTATTTATGTTTGCCAGCAAAACTCATGCAACATAACTTTTTTGAAAGTGTTGCACCATTATTTCAACTAGACATAATAGTTTTCCGACTATTTTAATTATTTAATTTGTCATATTCCTATAGTTTTGATTTTTTATCATCCAATTCGGGTACATTTCTCGCTGGGCGCTAACTTCTTCTAGTTCCTTTACCTGCTCAGGAGTTAGTTTTACGTTTACAGCATTAAGGTTATCCTCTAACTGCTCCAATGTCCTAGCGCCTATTAACACTATTGATCCTCGATTAATCAACCAGGCTAATGATATTTGAGCAGCAGTAACCCCCTGTTCCGCTGATATGGTGTTAATTTTTTCAAGAATTGCAGGGTATTGATCTTTCTCAAAATATGGGAACACCCGCCCTGTGTCACCCAGCCTTGTCCCCTTGGGTGGACTGTTCAGATCTGTGTACTTGCCTGAAAGCAGGCCTCCTTGCAGAGGGCTCCACACAAGCAGGGACATCTCGGCATAACTTAAGAATGGAAGAACTTCGTGTTCAATATCCCTATTAAGCAATGAATAATTCATTTGAGCTGAAACATAACGAGAATAACCTTTATTCAAAGCCAAGGATTGAGTTATTGCCATTTGCCAAGCAGAAAAGTTTGATATTCCCGGATAAATTACGAGACCCTCATCTATCATATCCTGCATTACATCTATTGATTCTTCAATAGGTGTAATGGAGTCCCACCCATGAAACTGGTAAAGATCCACTCTATCTGTGTCCAGCCTTCTCAGGCTTTCCTTTATGGCCCTAGTTATGTGATACCTGCTCAGCCCCTGGTCGTTAATGCCAGTGCCTGTCTTTCCCCTAACTTTTGTAGCGAGAATAACCTCGTCCCTGAACGGTTTTACTGACTCTCCCAGAATCTCTTCTGCTCTCCCACCATCATATACATCTGCGGTGTCAAAAAGATTAACACCTGCATCATAGGCCCTATTTACCATTTTTGATGCTTCTTCGACAGGCACACCCCCCAGCTTCCATGAGTTTCTTTCACCAAACGTCATAGTTCCCAGTGCAATTACAGAAACAAGGGTGCCAGTATTACCCAATCTTACATATTTCATAAAAATATATTATAAACAGTTTTATAAAAAGGTGACGGAACCCTTATAGCACTATAAGAGTGTAAGTTCCAAACGCTAGAAGTATTGCCATTAACACCACTATTACTGAGTTTATAACCCACTGATATTTGTTTAAATGCAACCATTCAATAAGCACTATTCTAAACCCATTTAATCCATGTATGGTAGCAGCATATAGCAAAATTCCGAAGATTATCTGATAATACGTAAGATTATGTAGCACATAGTTGTATGAAAGTGCTTCAGCAAATGTCTTACCTGTTAGGGGGCTTACCAGCAGAAGGTGAAATGTCAGAACAAATATCATGATCAGGCCAAGCGCGTACATTAAAAGCATGGTCCACGATTCTCTAATTAGGCTATATTTTTTTGACATTTTTTACCACCTGACTATTCCCAAACCAGCTAGAAGGTAAAGGCCAGCCCATATCCATATAGCAACCACAATAATTGTTATTGCGTAGATGACTATTTTCTGGTTCCTGCCAAGTGACATTGGGGAATATGGATATTCTGGAAGCCTAGGTTTGCCTAGAAGTAATCCAAATAACTCATTAAGTATAAGCCTTAAGCCATTTGCACCATGATAAAGTGCAGACCCGGCAATTATCCACATTCCTATAAGCTCGAAAACGCCCAAGTTGCTGAGCTCAGCTATTGTCTGATTCCATCCAGCTATTCCTAACGTTACATGATAAATCTCAAATATATGAGCTATCAGGAAAAGGGCCAATATTACGCCAGTTATACGGTGCAGCGTATAAGACCACCTTTCTAGGTTATACCTTGTTGGATTGAGGCTTGTCAAAAGCCCTGATTTAAAACGCTTATTCATTTTGATTTACCCCCGATTTAAAATCTAGTGGCGGGGCTTTAGGTTGGTTACTGATAGGCTTTTCCTGTTTAGCAAGAACGGACACTGGCGCCCCGACCTTTGGCCCGCGCACAAACATTCTTTTATATATCTCACGCTTTAAGAGCTGTATCGCTTGGGCAGGATCCACGCCCTTTGGACAAACATAACTGCAGGCTCCAGCAAAGTGGCACCTCCATACGCCATGTGAAGTATCAAGTTCAGCCTTTCGTTCCTTGAACCCCTCATCTCTTGGATCAGCTATATATCTGTAAGCTTGAGCTAATGCCTGTGGCCCTATGAACTGCGGATCTAGAGCTACTGTTGGGCATGCAGCAACACACAACCCACACATTATGCAATAATCATATTGTATAAAGCTCATGTTTTCTGCCGAAGTGACCCTAAACTCCATTGGCGCCTCTTCCAGCTCTTGCGGGTTCTTTCTTATAATGTATGGCTTAACTGACCTGTGCTTATTTACAAAGTCATTTAGGTCAACAACAAGGTCCTTTATTACAGGATAGCTGTAAAGTGGCTCTATGCGGATTGTCTCCGATTTAAGTTCAGATATTCTAGTTTGACAAGCGAGGGATGGCTTGCCATTAATTACTATCCCACATGACCCGCATGAACCCATTTGACAGCTGTGCCTAAAAGCAAGGGTGTGGTCTTGTGTCTCCCTTATATTTAACAATAAATCAAGCACAGTTGCCCTTTTGCTCGACTCCACACTGAACTCCTGCCACCATTGTTTTGAACCGTCATTTCTTAATACCCTAACCTTCATTTTCAGTACACCCTGGCAACAGGCTTCCACATAGTGATCCTGACCGGCAAATATGAGAAGCTAGGGCCTTCTGCCCCTTTTACTGCAAGTGTATGCTTTAACCAGTGTTCATCATCCCTGTTGGGATAGTCAAGCCTTGCATGGGCCCCTCTACTTTCGGTTCTCATAAGTGCACCAAGTGAAATTATTTCTGCCTGATCAAGCAGAAAGCCCAGTTCAAGCGCATGCTGCAAGTTGTAGTTAAATTTGAGTCCCCGGTCCGTCAGCCTTATGTTTTTATACCTTTCCTTTAGCTCTCTTACTATTTTTACTGCGGTTTTTAGTTCTTCTTCAGTGCGGTACACGTGCACGTACTTTTCCATTGTGTCTTTAAGTTCATCCTTTATTTGATAAACGTCTTCCCCATTGCTTTCTTTCCCTAATAACCCACTGAATATTCTTTCCTGTTCGCTCTCCAGTTTACCTGCAGGAATGCTTGGCAATGATGGCTTTTCATTAGAGATATAATTGTAAATGTCATTCCCGACTATGTGCCCATAAACTAGGCATTCATTTGTGCCATTTGACCCAAGTCTGTTTGATCCTTGAATGCTAACGCAGGCAGTTTCTCCTGCGGCCCAAAGCCCCTTTATTGGCCCTTCTAGAGATTGGACCTTGCCATCTATATCTGTGTGAATTCCGCCCATTTCATAGTGGGTGGTTGGCCTTACAGGCATAGGGTCATTCACTATATCAATCCCCAAGTACTTAAGGCCCATTTCCCTAATTAAGGGCAGTTTCTGCTCAATCCTTTCCTTGCCAAGATGCGTCATATCCAGCCATACATGCTGGATGCCTGTAGCTTCGTCTTTAATTCCCCTTCCTTCCCTTATCTCAGTCATAATTGACCTTGAAACTATGTCTCTGGGTGCCAGTTCCATTTTTGATGGGGCATATTTTTTCATAAACCTCTCCCCATCGGCATTTTTCAGGTAAGCCCCTTCCCCCCTAGCAGCTTCAGTTATTAAAAGGCCCTTAGGAACAAGCCCAGTAGGATGAAACTGGACAAATTCCATATCTTTTAACGGTATTCCGGCATTATAGGCTATCCCGTAGCCATCTCCAGTTGAGCTTGATGCTGTGGATGTAATCCTGTACATCTGCCCGTTACCCCCTGTTGCTATTACTCCCGCTTTGCCCCTGAAAAATCTCATGTTGCCTGTTTTCAGGTCTATTGCGTTGAATCCAACAAATTTATTTCCATCCAGAACAAGTGATGTAACAAAGTGTTCATCAAACCTGTCCCAGGCATCATATTTTAAAAGAGTATCATACAGTGCACGCATCTCAAAGAATCCTGTTTTGTCCTGCGCGTATGTTGCACGCGGAAAACTTAATCCACCGAACCATCTCTGCTCTATCCTTCCATCTTCGCGTCTATTCCATGGCACCCCCCATCTTTCTATCAATCTAGTTTCCTGAGTTGCAAGATGAACAAACTTCCATACAGCGTCTTGGTCTGCAAGGAAATCACTGCCCTTAATTGTATCCCAGGCGTACAATTCAAAACTATCGCCCTCCTCAGGATAGAGGACAGCAGATGTTCCCCCTTCAGCAGACACAGAATGGCTTCTCATAAGGTAAAGCTTTGATATGAGCGCTACTCTTATACCAAACTTACCACTGTCAACTCTTAAAACTTCAATCGCAGTTCTTAGACCCGCAAGCCCGCTACCTACAATAACTACATCATAGTCGAGCTGCTCCATGCAAGTATATAACTTTATGCTGTTTTTATTTGTTGCTATTTAGTGTTGCTTTAATTTTTTCGACCAAATGCTCGACAGGCACTAACTCCTCGGATCTATCTTCCATTAATTTAATCTTGACTTCTCCTTTTCTGATTTCCTTTGGCAAAACAAGGACAGAGACCCATGCCCCGCGCTTTTCAGCCTGACTCAATCCATCGCTTAGCTTATCTGTTCTGCTAAATTCCGCACAAATTCCTGCCTCCCTAAGCAAGTTTACTATTTTAATTGCCTCCTCTTTGACTTCCTCAGTCCATACTATATATGTTAATTTGCTGTTTTCCTTTAATGCCTTATTTAAAGCTAGCAGCAGCCTATCTGTGCCGCCTGCAACACCCAGTGCTCCCAAGTCTGGTCTCTTAAATATATTGGTCAGGATGTCATATCCCCCTCCACCTGCTAGGGCTCCAATCTCGCGCCTTTCTGTGCTGTACACCTCAAATACTATATCAGAATAATAGTCAAGTCCCCTTACAATTCCTAGATTTACTGACAGGGGCAAACTGATAGATTTTGCTTCATCAATTATGCTCTCAAGCAATTGTTTTGATTTGTCTTGCGATTCGCTAAGCAATTTTTCACCCCCCTGAACTATTTGCAGCGCTTCTTTGACGCTTTCTTCATCAATTCCCTTGGCAGCGTATTCTGCTATTATCTGTTCCTTTGTTTTTTTCCCAAGCTTGTCCATTGCCCTCATCAGTTCTGGTATGTATTCACTTTGCTTTATTCTGGATTTAAGGATGCCTTCTACGATCCGCCTGTCACTTATTTCTATTTGCACATCCCTTAGGCCAGCATCGCTTAACATCCTGTTTGTAAATGATAGGATATCAACGTAAGACTCTGACGATTTATCACCGTACACTTCTGCATCCCACTGGTAGAACCATCTGTACCTGCCAAACTGGGGTTCATCATACCTCCACATGCTTGCAAACGAACCGAGCTTTATTGGCAATGGCAGGTCACGCCTAGCGCACACATAGCGTGTTATTCCAACTGTGAGATCAAATCTCAGCCCAACCCGCCTGCCTCCTTTATCTGTAAATTCATATATTTCATTTACTATATCGTCTCCCCCCTTTGCCTGCAGCGTTTCCAATAATTCAATGGTTGAAGGCTCCATTAACTTTATATTGTAAATCTTTGACAGCCTTACAAAGTTGCTTCGTATTAGCTCAAGTTTCTCATAATTTTCCGGTTCATAGTCTCTTAACCCACGCGGCAAGCTCAATTTTTACTGGCCCCATCCCCTTTTAATTCTACTATCTCTGCCAGAAGGGCTGACAGCTGTATGTCTGGATGTCCACCCTGTAGCAATCTGAAATCATATTCCGCAAAAATTTTAGCGGCCTTAGCCTGATCTATATCTTTTATTGAATTTACAAAAGAGAAAATGGTTTTAAGCAGATCGCTTTCTGGCAGGCCATATATATAGATTAACTTGTAAAGTATCTCTTTAGATTTTTTAAAATCACCTGAAAGCGCATAGTTCACCATTGCTTTTATGTCGCTTTCCCTACCTATCCCTGCGGCGGCTTTCACATTTTCAGGCGTTACTTCGCCCAAGGCGGCAGATGCCTGTAGCTGATTTATTGCCTTTCTCATATCACCCTCACTGAGGTCATAAATTAATTTTAATGCTTCCTGTCTGTACTTTATTCCCTCAGCCCCACATATTTCCTGTAATCTCTTTATCACCGACTGTTCGTCGAGCCTCTTGAACCTAAACACTGCACATCTGCTCTGAAGCGGTTCAATTATGGAAGTTGATGTATTAGCTATTATAATGAATCTGGAATTTTCTGAAGATTCCTCCATTATTCTCCTTAGAGCAGTCTGTGCATCGGAGGTCATTTCATCAGCTTCATCTAGTATTATTATCCTAAATGGAATGCCTGAAGATTTGTCCACAAACCTCGTAAAGTTTTTTATGGTTGTCCTTACAGTATCTATGCCCCTAGTGTCCGACGCATTCAGTTCAAGCGTGTAGCTTTTCCAGTTTTCACCAAGCACTTCGCGCGATAGGCAGAAGGCGATTGTGGTTTTTCCTGTGCCAGGGGGACCGGCAAACAGAAGATGTGGCATATCTTGTGGCTGTTTCAGAAATCCCTTTAATCCCTCAACTGTGCCAGATTGGTCTACCACTTCATTTAACTTTACAGGTCTGTATTTCTCTACCCACATAATTTCCTCCATTATGGCTCTCTCCTCCTCAGGCTTAATATGTGGGGTAATATATTTATAGCTAATTTAATTGAAGTTCTTACTGCAGAAGGAGAACCAGGTACCGCAATTATGACGCTATCGTTAAACATCCCCATTATTGCATTACCGATCATTGCATTATCACCCACCTCTTTATAGCTAAGATCTCTGAATCGCTCTCCAAAACCTTCAATTATTTTATCTGATACCGATTTAACGCATAAATCAGTTAGATCGTCTTTCGTTGGCCCTGTGCCACCTATTAGAATAATGACGTCCGGAAAAAAATTAAGGGCCCTAAAGATTTCTCCCTTTATTTTAACCTCTTTATCGGGCACAAGCCACCTAAAGATCACCTTATTGTTGGATGACCTTATCAAGCCGGATGCTATGTTTCCGCTTTCATCACTAATTTTTCTATCATATCTTGAGGTGCTGACAGTTATAAGCGCAAATTTTATCGTTGGTTTGCTTTCCAATTTAAGGCCCCTTTTCCTTTTTCACAACTTTTATATCTGTTATTTTTGTATGCGGGTACTGACCTCTTTCGTCCTTTTCGTATTTCTTGACCATATCCCATATGTTGAGCAACCCTACAGATACACCGTATAATGCTTCCATTTCGACACCAGTTTTTGCTAACGACGATACAGTTACCGAAATTTCTGCTCCACTATCAATTAACCTGGCTTCTGCACTGACAAACTCAATTGGTATTGGATGACAAAAAGTTATTGCGGCAGAAGTGCTTTTAACGGCTTCTATTGCTTTCAGTTCTGCTACTGCCAAAGGGTCTCCCTTTTCAACCCCCTTTTCACTTATTAAAGCAAGTGATTTTTTGCTCAGTAAAATTGTACCCTTTGCTATAGCCGTCCTCTTTACCACTTTCTTTTCAGAAATATCAATAGTTTTCATATAATTAACTTGCGTTTTGCTTGTTTATAAAATCATTAGTTTAATAATTTTACCTGTTCACATAGCTTGTAGCCCAACTTGACACTTATGTCAACTATTTCTGTCTTGATTTATAGTGTTTATCATCAAGTGTTGTCATGCCCAT
>JARVJW010000092.1 GCA_029775955.1 Nitrososphaeria archaeon
ATGCAACAAAGCAAAATGTGCAAAACAATTATATTTTAGTAATTAATTTCCTTTAACATGAAAGTAAAGGTTCATGTGCACGCTTTTGAAGAAAGGAACTCCTTGATTATATGGTTAAAAGGAAGGCCTGTGCTTGTAGCGAAAAATGGCGATAAGTTCTATGGCATGGATGCAGTATGTGCTCATATGGGATGTGCTATTTTAAGTGAAGTCAATGGAACAATTGCAATATGTCCAGCCCATGGGGCAAAGTATGATGTTACAAATGGCAGAATGATAGAAAAACCGCTGATTAAGCCTGAAATACCATGTGAACAGGAAGAAATTAAACTTCCATTAAAAACCTATTCAGTTAATGTAGGGTCTGATGGGCTCTTAGATATAAGGTGAACTACCACGCCTTTGTGAGCATCCGCCATATTCGCAACTTTCGTTTTTCTCGCTTAATTGGCAATGCTTACGTTCACATGCATGATGTGCTTTATTCCAGCGTGCTAAATGTATCATCTGTGAACGTCTACTCTTTATTGCATAAGTAACGTTAAGCTCCTGTGTTGCATTAATTGTACCAGATGATCAAACTTGTTTGATAATTTAACGCCACAAATTTACATACCCTGGCAGATAGGGATTGGAAAGAATAATAATGAAAAGCTTGTCAACATTTGATGTGTTTGTTATTCTTACCTTCTGATTAATCAAGCTGAAGAGGATAAATGAAGGAAAGAGGGGAAAGCCCTATGCCTACTCTGATGCACTGATGCTACTGGCCGTAAAGGAGTACTTTGGACTTCAGGCAGACCTAGATGCTTGGTGGAATATGGGGAGCCAGTACAGTATGGAGAAGTGGCTAAGGGTTCCACTTGGAGTATGACAAGGATAATCCTGCTGGCATAGCAGTTGATTCATCAAGATATTCAATAGTGGTGAATTGATCAGATAGGAGGAGGGAATTGGCAAAGCTGCACATTTCATGTGAATCACCTCATAACCAGCGTGGAAGTAACATATTAACAAACGGCTGACGGGAAGGAATTAGGTAAAGCTTGTCAACAACGCAATGGGCAAAGGTGTTCTGTGATTAGCCTATGATTCCAGGCATAACTTCAATGCAGCCATTGGCGAGTCTGTAATCAACTTCACTGGAAAATTTAAGGGTTACATAAGATCAAAGGCAGTTAGGGAGTTCCTCAATGACCCAACTGCATGGAAGCATAGGTATGGACAGAGGTGGAAGCGGCGTTTGTTAATGTTAAAAGAGTACGTGCCATCAGTGCTTGATTCAAGAATATTCAATGAAATAATGGCCAAGGTGTTCACATATAATGTTGTGGAGGCGCATCGCGGTGGCACGAGGGTAAGCTGGACAAAGGGACACGCGCCTTAATTAATTTGTTCATTGGCCGGGAATAATCAATTAATGCAACAAAGCAAAGCTACCATAAAATTTATTAAGCTAAGGAGAGTTAAATTTTCAATGATAAAGAAAGCGGCAATATTAGTTTCTATCGTCGCGCTAGTAGTTATCTCCTTTGCACCCTTGGCGCTCAGTGTTTCGCAAGCTCCAAGTGGAGCTATATTCAAAGAAAATATCGGCGAGTCTTCAAGTCAATCTCTCAACTGGGCAGGATACGTCATTCCCTCCTCGGACTTCAGTGTTAATGATGTGTACGGTTCATGGATAATCCCCACGGTAAACACGGGGGGAAATTCGTATGTTGCATTCTGGGTGGGAATAGATGGATATAACGATAGTACTGTAGAGCAGACAGGAATTCTTGCAGAACCCTCAGGGCACGGGCCACACTCTTCTACTATCTATAAAGTCTGGTACGAATTTTACCCTGCTTCCCCCGTGTATGCAGCATTCACAGCCTCTGCAGGAGATAATGTTAACGCTACAGTATCGTATAACCCAACCACAGGAAATTTTACGACATCTATAACTGTTTATTCTACTTCGGGTAAAGTTGTAGGAACATTAACTCACACTCAGAAGGTTAAAGGTGCATTAGATGATAGCGCTGAATGGATAGTTGAGGCTCCTTCATCAACAGGCAGTATACTTCCACTAGCCAATTTCGGAACTGTATACTTTGGCAAAGACTACACTGGATTTTCAGGTACTAATTACGCAACTATTGGAGGTTCAACCAGACCAATAAGCCTTTTTTCATACGTATCAATCACGATGGTAAGCACTTCTGGCACCCCTATGGCAACACCTTCTACCTTGTCTCCGGACGGAACAAGTTTTTCAGTGACCTACGACCAAACAGTCTCCTCTCTCGGGCACAGCCATTAATTTTTTTACATTTAATTTTATTTTGTGTTCAAATGTATAGATATTTGGCTATGCAGGTTCAAACCTTTTAGCCCTTTTTACATTACTTTATTCGTGGGGACCCTAAAAAAATGCCTTGACATCGGTCAGCTGGAACTGACTTCAAGTAAATAGACCTTAGTTGTATGCTCACTTGGGTATTCTCACTACAGCTTTCCCTGAATTTAGATGGAAAGATATGTATACGGTAAGTACTTAATTTAGTTAGCGCAAGAATAATGCAGTCTTCAAGTCAGTAGAATGTAAGAGCCCATTGGAAAACGGGGCTTATAGTTATATCTGTTGTATAGTGCTTTGTTGCATATATCAAAAAATAGTTAATTTGTTAATAGTTCCATATTTAAATTAAAGAAATTATTTATTTTAAATCGGCAATTTATCCTAATTTTTAAATAATTAGCCCAACTTTTAATTAATGCAACAAAGCATCTGCTGCTAAATATTTATATAGTAATTGCTACTATATGTCTTATGGCATGAATAAAAACTATCTGAAGTTAGGTTCCTTACTTTTTATTGTAATGATAGCTGTTTCGGGCCCTGTTTCACTTGCTTTTGCGCAACCAAATTCTTCAACTCCAATAAAGCATGTGATATTTATTATGAAGGAAAACCAGTCATTTGATGATTATTTTGGGGTTTACCCATATGGCCCTAATGATATGCTTATAAACAACTCAATAGTCAAAGAGCTTGCAGTTCCATATGGAATACAAAATGATACTTCAAGTATAAAAGTCCCAAATTATCCAGGGCTTGGATGGCTTTTGGGCTACTCTCACTTATCTTATGAAAATTCATCAACCCAAGTGAATCCAGGTGAAGGATGGGTTGATTACCATGGAGACTGGGATTGGGGAAGGAACAATGGATTTGAAGCATATTCGGGATCGGCAAGCCTTACATATGTTTCATATCAGCAGATCCCATTCTACTGGGATTATGCAGAAGAATACGTATTAGCTGACAATTATTACACACCTGTGCTCACAGAAACTCTTCCCAACAGGCTAGCTTCATTAGCAGGCTACTCTCCTGTTTCAAATGACTTCGGACCACCACCATACGTAAACCTTGACCAGACAATATTTTACCAATTAAATCAAAGTGGTATAAGCTGGGGATATTTTGAACTTTTCAGTTCTGCAAGAAATCCTCCTTCAAGCGAAATTTATCCACTGAATTCAATCCAGGGATTTAGCAACAATCCTGCATACATGAATAATGTTGAAAACCTTTCAGTTTTCCTAGCTGAGGCAAAGAATGGCACTCTTCCTGCGGTTTCGTTTGTTATGCCATTCGGTATTGCAGGCGAAGGAAATGTGCCGGATATTTCAGAGCACCCCCCCGCGAATATAACTTTAGGACAAGATTGGACAGTGAATATAATAAATGCAGTAATGCAAAGCCCGGATTGGAACAGCTCTGCAATATTTATAACTTGGGATGAATGGGGAGGCTTTTTTGACAGTGTCCCACCTCCACAGGTAAACGCATTTGGCTATGGAGGTAGAGTGCCTCTTTTAATTATATCACCATATGCAAAGGAGAATTATGTTGATAGCACTGTGCTGAATCATGATAGCATATTAAAATTTATAGATTATAACTGGAACCTTCCATATCTATCTTCCTGGGTGGCGCAATCTGGGAGCGTATTAAGCGCGTTTGATTTTAACCAGGTTCCAAGGCCTCCTATAATTCTAGGGCCAACTACAACTGTAGCTGGAACAAACGGCAACATGGGTGGTTATATACAATTTGAAAATGGCAGTAAATTGCCATTAACGGCAAGCCTAACTTCTGAACAATACCCTATCCCCCTACAAATTCCATTAAGTTCATTAAATTACACATCACCTCCATTTAAGATGCCGGTATCTACATACGCATTTAGCGTCCCCCCATCTTGGCTATCAACAGCTCAATTATTCTTGATATTGTTCTCACTTATAGCGCTTGTCGTGGCTTTGGTGATCAACAGGTTCAGCAATAGATTGGGTCTTAGGCAAGTGCTGCTTATAATTAGCACATTCTTGGGGCTAATAACTTCAGTGCTTGGTATGATATGGACAGCTATACCTGCACCGCCAGTACCTCCTACAGAACCAACATATTCATTTATAACAGATCTGGGCTTTATCATGATAGCTATTGGAATAATAATTTTTGTATTTCCATACATAAGGAAGTACTTGCCAAAGGGGGAAAGGAATCCAATTCCAGATAACATTAAAATGGTGGCAAAGCTTGTAATTATTGGCGGGGCAATTGCAGTAATAGCAAGCATTATAGCAACTCCCGGAATAATATTTCCTGTGAGCACCCTTACACCTAACCCCTTAAGTCCGCCTCAGACAGTGCTGCAGATGTTGTTGGCAACGCTAAGCCCGCTTACAGGAATTGGGGTTTTGATTACAGCAACATCCTTAAGCGTGTTTTTAATACATACTATGCTTATTCGTAAGAGAGAAATAAAACTAAATTAACTGATTAATTTTTTTAAATAAAACATTTTTTCTTCAAAAGTATAATTTGATGAAAAATATGGATATATAACAGGCACATCAACCCCATTATTTGTAAAAAAAGTTATGGCATAATTTAACTCTGAACTGGAGGGATTTATGAGCAAAACCCCCTTTTCTTGAAGTACCTTCATATTATTTCCAGTAACTCCCTCCGATAAACCAGTAAATAGTTTTTCACTATTAAAAAGTGATGTGTAATGTGGCATAGTGCTGTACTTAATAAATTCTTCTTTGGCCATATTTTCTGCCCTTTCCCTTGTCCATGATATAAAAATTTTGAGGTAAGAAAATACGGTTTTTCCCCCTCCATTTTTAAATATTCTTGCCATTCTGTTTGCGTGGCTAAATGTGCTGAAATTGAGAATTATGCCGTCGACAGTGCCTGCTACTTTTCTGGCAATCCCTTCTTTTAACGCCGCAGCATATATTTCGATTCCTGCATTCTCAGATCTTATTGAATTTATCACGCTAATAAATTGCTTTATCGTTTCAAGTGGCTTATCAGATGCAGGGCCAGTTCCGACACCAAGAAAAAAGCGATTATCTGTTAAACTTTGGATAGTTTTAATTTGTTTAGTTAAATTTTTTAAATCGTATTCAAGCACTCTTATGACCCCACTTCCAGCATGACAGTCGTTTCTTTTTGTAAGTATTGAAAGTGACAGTGTTATTGGGTCAACTTCATTGGAAACCTCAGGTATAAAAAAATATGTAAAAGGGAGAAGTTCAGTAGATAGCTTAACTGATTCCACAGGTGTAAATATGTTAGATCGTAAAGCCAATCCAAGATTCATATTAAAGAATAATATATAGTAAATTTAAATTTATTCTGAACTTTTGCAAATGGCTAATCCTGCTAACCCTCAATAATTTTCCTCTGTTCTGGTTCCATATTTACCTTAAGAAATTTTGGCATTTTGCTTTCAAAAAGGGCTATTTTTTCATTATAATCTAATGTAATTTCTATTTCACTTTTACCACTTATTAGACGTTTTCTTACTGATTCATCCATTTGAAATCCTATCGACCTTCCACCATAGCTTACCTGTTTCTTTTCCAAGTCCACAGTAACAATTAAGTTACCCGATTTCGCCAATTCCCCAATTTTCTTCAGGGTATTGATATCCAGCTTGACTAGTATAAGGCCATTTTTTACAGCGTTTTCATAAAATATATCTCCAAAGGATTCTGCAAGCACAACCCTGAAGCCAAAATCAACAAGTGCCCAAACAGCATTTTCCCTTGATGACCCTATTCCGAAATTTCGGAGGCCTATAAGAACTGTGCCATCCTTGAATTTAGGATCATTTAGCAAAAACTCTGAATTTTCATTGCCTTTTTGGTCATATCTCCACCTGTAAAAAAGGTACTTGCCCAATCCCCTTTTTTCTAAAAGCTTAAGAAATTCAGCAGGAATCAACTGATCTGTATCTACATTATCCATTAATAGCGGAACTGCTTTTCCGCTGTATTCTTTTAATGTCATTTTTAATTCATCTCACTTACATCTACAAAATGGCCGTATATTGCTGCAGCTGCTGCCATAGATGGACTTACAAGGTGCGTTCTTCCTCCCACTCCCTGACGATTTTCAAAGTTTCTGTTTGACGTAGATGCTGCATGTTGGCCTGGGAGCAGTGCATCACCGTTCATTGCTATACACATGCTGCATCCAGCATGCCTCCATTCGAATCCAGCTTCTATAAATACATTGTGAATGCCCATCCTTTCTGCCTGCCTTTTTACCCATTCTGATCCAGGAACGGCTATTGCCCTTACACCTTCCTTGACCTTTTTGCCCTTTAATACTCTGGCAGCCTCAGTTAAATCAGTAAGCCTTGCGTTTGTGCATGACCCTATAAATACTACATCAACGTTTATATCCTCAATTTTAGTGCCTGGTTTTAAACCCATGTAAGCTAGTGATTTTTCTACTTCCTCCCTTTTACTTTTATCATTAAATTCTTCGGGGCTGGGCACATAGCCATTTATTTGGCTGGCCATTGACGGGTTTGTGCCCCACGTGACCATCGGTTTTAATCCAGAGACATCAAACTTTATTTCTTTATCATATTTTGCACCTGGTTCGGTTTTAAGTTTATCCCATTCTTTTACAGCCTCGTCAAATTCTTCTCCTTTTGGTGCAAAGGGTCTGCCCTTTACATACTCATATACCTTCTGGTCAGGGGCAATTATAGAAGTTCGTGCTCCAGCCTCAATTGACATATTACAAAGCGTCATCCTTCCTTCAACGTCTAGGTCAGCTATTGTTGTTCCGTCATATTCAATTATATGGCCCAACGCACCGCCGGTTCCTATTTCGCTTATGAGGTAAAGTGCTAGGTCCTTTGCGGTTACGCCATGTCTGAGTTTTCCGTCCATTTTAACCCTGAATTGCCTTGGTTTTTTTAACCACAGCGTCTGTGTAACAAAAACATGTTCAACTTCACTAGTGCCTATGCCAAATGATAGCGCTCCTAGTGCTCCATGTGTGCTTGTGTGGCTATCACCTGCCGCCACTGTTACCATGGGAATTGTAAGCCCTAGTTCCGGACCTATTACATGTATAATTCCCTGATACGGACTGTAAAAGTCAAGAAGCGGTACGTTAAAGAACCTGCTATTTTCCCACATGGCATCCATCTCCTTTTTTGATAACGGTTCCATTGTTGGCCTCTCCTTTGAGTTAGTTGGAACATTATGATCCATTACTGCCAGCGTTAGGTCAGGTCGCCTTACACTATATCCCTTTGCTTTCATATCACTAAATGCGACGGGGGACGTGACTTCATGAGTGTAATGCCTATCAATATACAATAATGACCTTCCGTCTTCGTCTTCCGCTACCTGATGAAAATTCCATATTTTATCAATTATCGTGCCATTCATAGTAATTGTCGATAATAAAATGGTATAAAAAGTTTGCTAAAATTATAAAAAAGCGAAAGAATATGTACGAATTTAGTATTACAGCATTTAGCGACATTTGCCAACAAGCAAAAAAATTTCCGAAATGTTTGTTAATTCCAAACTTTAGGAAGTATTTGGCACAAACGCTAATTTGTTTCATAATAATTCTTTCCTAAAAGATTACTATTAGGAAAATTTCTTATTATGCAATAAATATTTTAA
>JARVJW010000203.1 GCA_029775955.1 Nitrososphaeria archaeon
TTAAATAAACTAGCAATAAATTTTATCATCAGTACAATTAATGCAACAAAGCGCTCGCATCAGCAATAATGGACTCTTGGGGACAACGCCTACTAACTGCCTACAAGGTAGAAAGGCGTGGGCTGGTCGTCAACCCAAGCTGGACATCGCAGAAATGCTCTGGATTTGGGATTCTGATATGAAAGGCCTATCTAGGCTAACATTCGGATGCGTACGGTCTTGGATATGTAAATGCAGCTAGAAACATTCTGCTGTAGGTGGAACAGTATGTGGAGGAACTGCCTCTACTTTGAGGCTTGTTACTATGAAGCAAGAAGCCTACGGCTTAAGCCGTGGGTAGTTCACTTATTATTGAATTTATATATCAAACAATCATAATTTACTTAGCACCATGAATCATTGTGCCATGACCTATGATTAGCATCTTGCCTATCATTGTTGGGAAGCTAGGATTTGCATGTAACACTGAATTATCCTGTACATTTGGAAATTAACCAACGCTAACCAACTCCTTATCGTCCTTAATAATAACCCCCAGAAAAACGCTAACCAGTTTCATAAGGATTATATTTTCAGCCACATATGCTTGGCACCATAAGAATTTCTGTGAATCTTTAAAACAAGTTTGCCTATTTTTATGACAGCCAATTTCAATTACATTTTTCTCAACGGTGCATTGCAGTGCTTGCACCTTTCCAAAGTTACCGGATTCGCCCAGCCGCACACGCTGCAAACAATTTCCTTGCGCTTTGCCAGGTGGGTTATTCCATCAACCTGAATATAGTCCTCATTGAGGTTTTCAGTTACTGAAATGCCGCCTTTAAGGACCTTGTTCAATTCTCTTATTTCCCCCAACATCTCCTCATTTTTGTTTTCAATTATAAATCCTTGAGAATATATTTCTGTTGAAGAAATCTTTTTCCCATGCCTTTCCTGGTCCAGCATAGCTAACCTCCTGTCCCCATCATCTTTTATTAGTGAGACATATGGGGAAATCTTATCTGCAATCATAGAAATGAAGTCAAGTTCTTCCTTTACTACATTTTCCTTATCCACATTAATTATTATCATTGATTCCTTTAGGCCTGTCAGGTTAAGCAGGGTAGTTATATATTCACTGGGATGCCTCATTATTAGTGACCTTAAATAAGGAAGTTGGCCTTCGTTGATCATGGATACAATAAACTTGGTTTTCTGAGCCATTGTATCTTTAAGCATGTCCTTTAAGAGCAGGCTTTTGATCCGGAAATAACTTTCCTCACCCTGAGATTCATAGGCTAGCCTGGGCAGGTTAATTGATGACGCAATCATCTGTATCTCAAGTCCCATATCACCATTCCAGTTTGAACCCATCAAGGTTTTCTTGTCCATATGTATCAGGTAGTTAGCATTCCAGCCACTGGGCAAGGAAGAGTAATTAGTCGACAATATAACTCTCGGCTTCCTGACGCTCAGGTTATACTTTTCATAATCTGAAACGATTTCTTGCCTAACATTTGTGGCTTCAATTGTAACGACTGGTGCTCGGCGGTGGTTTGGCAGAAGCTCGTGTACAACCTTGAAGAAAGTTCCTCCCATTGCTTCCATAATTTTTTCACCACCCTTTATGTAAATCTCACAAGATACCTCGCGGGAAAGTTCATAAATTAACTTGAGCAGACCACCTGAATCATCCGTTATCCCGTTAGCTGCCGGAAAATCTCTCAGCCTATCTATATTCACTATTACTATATCTGGCTTGAGCATCCAGGTCTCCGGTCTAGGTAAATGTATGTCACCGTTGAGGTGAGAGTCAACTATCTCAGACGGGATGGGTGACCTCATCAGGTAATCGGAAAAAATCCTGTTTGCTGACCCGTAGACAGCTTCCTCAAGGCCGTAACCGCTCTTGCTGGATTCTTCAAGTAAAACCTCAAGGTCATATACTGGCATTCCCAGCCGACTAAGCCTTCTCCAATACTGCTCCAACCCCTGTTCAAGGAGTATTGAGTTAACCACTTCTCTTATCAGTGGAGATGTAAGGTAGTTCAGCTGAAATTTATATATCCTTGATTCTGCCTCTGTTGCTACGTTCTGCGCAGTTTCCAAGGGCATATTTGCTTCCTTAACCAGAGATTGAACAATTTTTGACGGGTCAAATTCCTCCATTCTCTGGCTTGTTTCCCTCACAAAGAGCCTTCCGCTGGACAAAACCGTCTGTTCTTCAATTTGCTTTGAGAGGGTAAGCACGAGCCTTCCCAGTGGGGAAGGGGTGTACTTCCTTTCCTGCCTGTTTTGAATTATGAGGTTCTGCTGCACAAGTTTTTTCAAGTGATAGGCAAATTTTCCAGATTCTCTCTTGGGCATAAAACCTGCTGCTTCTTTTAACTCAGTGTAGGTCATTCCACCTTTTGCTGACAGGATTTTCAGTATTTCTAACCTGCTGGGTGCTGCCAGCACAGAAAATATAACCTTAAGCCTTTTAGTTTGAACACTCAAATCAAAATATATTGACAGAGGGAGATAATTAACATATCTCCTCAAAAATTCGTCCTTGCAAAAGCATACATAAGAAATTTAAAAAGATTTAAAAGTCGATGGGCATTTATGCTTTTTATGCAAGAGGCAGAGGAGCACTCTGCAGGAGGAGTGCTGTTTAGATTAGCGAAGGGAGGAATTCCAATATACCTTGTTCTGATGAGCAGAAGGCACGTCTGGGAATTTCCAAAAGGCCACATTGAACAGGGCGAGGACTCAATTACGGCCGCAATAAGGGAAGTTAAGGAGGAAACAGGCATAAATCACGTGGGTATATTGGACGGTTTTAAATATATGATCAGGTATCAATTCATAAAGGAAAGGACCAAAGTAAAAAAGGATGTAATATACTATATCATGAAATCAAATATAGATTCAGTAAAACTTAGCGATGAACACATAGGTTATATGTGGTTAGATTACAATTCTGCATTTAGCACATTAACTCACAATAATGCAAAGGCTCTGCTCATAGAGGCCAACTCATGGCTATGGGCTTTAGAAAATTCCTGGAGAGCTTAGTATAGCACTTCAGATGGTGGTGACAACTGTTTGAGCTTTAGCAGTTCTTCAACCAGTTTACTGTTTTCTTTTGGCTTCTTTACTGAAAATCTTATCATTGATGATAGCCCAAATGAAGTGCAGTCCCTTACCAGCACGCCGTTTTCATACAACTGCCCAGTGGCTCTCTTCGCGTCTGAAACCTCTGCCAGGAAAAAATTTGCATTTGTCCTTAACCCCAGCACATTCTCAAGCCTTTTTCGTTCTTTTTTTATTTTGGGCAGCGTTAAAGCAAGATAATTACGGTTTTCCAAAATTGCTTCAATTGCCATACATCCGGCCGCACCTATTCCCCAGGGCATTCTGTACTCTGTAAGTTTTTTTTTGAAGGGCATTGTTGAAATAGCGTATCCAATTCTTATGCCTGGAACATTGTATTCCTTTGTGAAGCTCCTTAGCACAATGAGGTTTTCTGTATGAGCATATTTTGGCCTTTTGTCTGCAAAGCTGATAAATGATTCATCTAGAACTAGGGTAGAATTGTTCCTTTCTGTACTGTCAATTAATTCCTTCATATAATCATAAAGCTTTCCTGTAGGATTATTTGGGTTGGCAAAAAATATCGTAGAATTCTTCTTATCCAAAAACACCCCTACGTCAGGGTCGATAGAATCTATATAATGGACAGGCTTTCCAAATAGCTTTGAAACCCTTTCATATTCACCATAAGTATGCCTCATTATAATTGATGGTTCCTTTCGAGTTGCATGCGCAACCATATATAGTAATTCTGTAATTCCTGCCCCTATAGTTACCTCCTCCTTTACATCAAATACCTTTTTTATTTTTTCCTCAAGTCTGTCTTCGCAGTAATGGTATTTTTCAAATTCAACCATTTTCAGATAGCGTTCAATAAATCTGGGTCGATAGGGATTTGTAGAATATGAAAAATCTATTGTTCCTTTTTTTACATCTCTAGCACCACCGTGGTAAACCAAAGGCAAAGGATATTGCTATTAACATAAATATAAATAGATAAGAAGTTATGACTGTGATTTTGACGGCGGCCTTTACATCTTTTGCCTCAGGCATACGCCCTGCGCTGTTGATTTTATATGCATTAAGTTTTTCAAGCGTTACTCCAATTATAAGGGAAAAGAGGAGCATTGGATAAAATCCATTTACCCTTAACCCACTGATGTTTTCCACCATTCCCTTGAATTTTCTTCCTTTCACTATTACCAGCGACAGCATAAATATTCTAGCAGGCACATAGTTGGCAGCATAGTCAACAGCAGCAGTTGCCCTTCCAAACCAAAGGTGCCTTGCATCCCTGTAACCTATCATTGCATCAGCGGTGTTAATTGCCCTATAGGCTAGAGCACCTGGAAGCCCAAATATGGCAAAGTAAAAAAGGGGACTTATTACAGAATCCACAATATTTTCAGCAGAAGATTCTATAGCTGCAGAATACAGGTGATGATTGTCTAGTGAGGTGACGTCCCTCCCTACTATCTTTGCCACGTTTGCTCTTAGCTCTTCAGTGTTTTCTGTTTCGCACGCTTTTACATGCCTTATCAGCCCCCCAACTGAAAAGCTGGATTTAAGAAGGTATATGTAAATTATGACAAATACCGGGAAATAATCAATCCAGAAAACAGCAAATCCAATTGCAACCCAAACAACTACAATGGAAAAAAGCACCAACGTGCCAAACAGTAGTTCCGCGTCTTTGCCCATGGGGGGCCTTGCCTTATCTATGGCACCAATTAACCTTCCTGTCCACGCTACAGGATGCATTGCGTTGGGATATTCCAGCATTGCATCAAGCATCACTGCAGCAGCAATGTATATCCACCATTCCATATTATTCGCCTTATTTTATCTATATCCGATGTAGTATTCACTGAAATCCCTAGCTCAATATCTTTAAAATAATGCACCTGATCTTCAAGATCCCCTGGCACAACTATATTGAGCCCAATATATGCAATACTTTCATTAATTTTAACGGCAGCTGCAATGCTCTTTCCCCGAAATGCATCAATTATATTATTTATGTGATATGGCTTCAGGAATATGGAATCTGCAGCCAGTGTAAGAAATGGCCTGCTGAGCATTTTTGACAGGAAAGTTACATCATCAACATATGACTTTCCGGGCGTCGCTATTGTGCTGGCGCCTATTGATTCAAGTAGGTCATTTGCTGCGGGAGAATTTTTGCTCACAGCGGCATAAACAGGCTGCGCTTTTGAGTGCCTGAGCGATTTATAAGTGTACATGATTAGAGGGACTCCTATTAATTCTGCAACTAGCTTGTCATAGCCAAGCCTCAAGCTCCTCCCTCCAGCCATTAATATACCAAGCACATCAATAACATGGTGATAGCCCTTGATAACTCGTTCGCAGCTCCAACAACATCACCACTTGCTCCACCAAAGTATATTTTTGAAATTTTTGAAATGATATATCCTATTGCAAATCCCGCAACCACCATAAACCAATAATACCTGATTAAAAAAACAAATATCAAGGAAATAAGGAGATAGTAAAAAAAATGGCTGGTCTTAAAACTATCCTTAAACATCATGCCAAGTCCCCCCCTGAAATTTCCAAATGCCAGCACGGTCAGCATTGACAATTTGGCTGAAAGTTCTGCTGTAAGAAAAAAGGAAATAATGAGCAGGAATGAGCCTTTTATTTCTGAAAGTGCAAATGTTTCTGTCAATATTACAAATATCATTGCTGCGGTTCCAGCAACTCCAGAGTTTATGTCCTTCATGGCTTTTATTTTTTGCTCTGCATTGCCTTGTTTCGCTATCCCATCAAACATGTCACTAAGGCCGTCAAGGTGAATGATCCCAGTTAGGGCATAAAGCAATGATATCGAAATAATTGATGCTAGCGATGGAGGGAGCCTCATATCAAGCAGATATTTTGCCGTTGCTGCGGGTAGCACTATTATAAAAGATACAAGAGGAAGGGTGTAAAGTGAACCTGCAGCAAGTTTAATATCGCCCTTTACTGGTATTGTAGTAAAAAAAGAAAAAACAGATTTTAACTTTTCAATAGTGCTTGATCTCAAACTTCATTCTATCTTTACGGACCTTATGCCCATGATTGGCAACCTGATTGTTAGAACACCATTTTCGTATTTGCCTGAAGGCTCAACCCCCTCTTTTACGTCAACTTTTACGGGTAGAATTATTGTCCTGTTGACCCTCAACGGTCTCTGTTCCCAGTAGTATGTTACTGTCTGGTCCTTTTCTCTCTTTGCTGTAATGCTAAGCGTTGTTTCAGTTATGCTTGTATTGATGCTTTCCTTTTTAAAACCCGGCAAATCTGCTTCAACTACCAGATCCTTACCATCTACGTACATGTCAATTGGTGGTAATATTACTTCATACACCTCACGTGATTTATGGCTTATTTCCTTCCCAAGTTGCCTTGCTAAATTCTCAATCATAGTTGTTAGTTAGAATATCAAAATTAAAAACATTTCTATGAAATAGTACTGCTGGTTGGAAATGTTAGTGAAGACTCAACATTGCCAAAAAGTGGCAGATTTATTAAAATTATTTTAATAGCTGATAGTTCAGTCTTCCATACATTTGACAGCCTCCCCATCGCAAGCAATCAGAGGTTCCTGCTTCATAAAGTGGCAACTTGTAGAACTCCTTTTAAAAGTTCACCGTAGCGCTTTCCACTGATGTGAATTCTAAATCGTTCCTACTTTCATCACGCTAATGTTTATAGCAATATTTAAATCCCTGTCCATTGAAAGACCAAATACATCACAATGGCATATTCTTTCAGAGAGCTTCAGGCCATGCTTCACGTTTACGCATCTAGAGCATATCTTAGATGAAAGATCGAATCTGCCTATCTAGATCAAGTCTGTGATTCATCTTCATTCCTTTGATATTCAAATCCTCTAATACCATAGTGTTTGGCTATCGCACTTGACACCTTATGGTTAAAATCCTTTAGTTCATCTCTGATTTGCTGATATATTTTCTGCGCTCTCATTATCTGTTTCTTCCTGTTGTGCGATCCCTTACCTTTTTTTAAGGACGTTTAAGGGGGGTCGATCTGCAATCCATCCAATGTAATTGCAAAATATTTGATGCCCATGTCTATTCCGATGATTTCCTTTCAAGAGCCTTGCCGGTTTCATACTGTATGGATGCATTAGCGGTCAACATCCTTTGTTACAATTATCTACTTTGTCTTCTCTGGTAATCCCTGTATTTTATCCCATTAAGGAATTTTAGGATAACAAGCCTATTTTTATTTAATTTGCTGTTTATGGGTGGGATAAAAGTGCTTTGTTGCATTAATTAAAAGTTGGGCTAATTATTTAAAAATTAGGATAAATTGCCAATTTAAAATAAATAATTTCTTTAATTTAAATTTGGAACTATTAACAAATTAACTATTTTTTGATATATGCAACAAAGCATATAAAAGCGAACATTTTAATAAACTACAATATAATGTTCAGTACCATTAAGCTTCCCTATGACAATCTCTCCTACAAACAGGAATGCAACTCAGGGAAGCTTGCCAGATGGTTCTTTGAAAAGATATACAACAAGCTGGCACATACAAACAGGTAAGCGATCCCCACATTTCCGTCTGCTTTGGTACAGACGAATATGCAGTATCTGAAGCATTGAAGCAGACGGAGCAAGCCAATCCGCAGGTCTTCATGTACAATAGAGCGTTCTACCCTGACTTACAGTTTCTTTAACAACTGTAAACCTTTCCAGTTGCCAATTCGTCATTGATTGACAAATATAAGGGTCAATACACTAATGCACAGCTAACCATAAAGGAAAGGAAAATGTTCTTACTGGTTCAAATAGCAGAAAAGGAAAGGGGTATGCTGTTCTGTCAAAGTTATTCAAT
>JARVJW010000175.1 GCA_029775955.1 Nitrososphaeria archaeon
ATATTATAGCTCCTTATAAAGATCGTTGTGGCTGTTTCTAACCCCAGTTGCATTGATGCTACCTACAGGCAAACCAATGGTATAATATGTCAGGTTATTTTACATGCATATAATTTTCAGTAAAATAAATGAACCATAAGGCAAAATATTGGAATTGCCTTAAAAAGGCTATATGTTGGGATAATGATTGGGAAACAGATTGAGTTCTGGGCCTATATTAATAGGTGTAATCAAGAAGTATTTGGTACCTGTACTAGTGTTAAACATATCGTACGTATTAACGGCCTTGATTTCGTTCAAATTATTGTCTTTATCAGGTCTTTCGTCAAAGATAACCGTGAACTACCTTGCTATTTCATCTAGCATTTCCATACTTATCTTCTATGTGTTCGCCATGATAGGAGGAGCCCTTTTGTTGTACCTTTTAATGCTAAAAAAAGCCATAAAATTGTTAAAGTATTACATTTTCGTAACATTCATAACCATTATTACGCTCCTGACATTGCTGGAGCTGCCATTAATGTTGCCGTTAGAGGCTACTCCCTCTGGGGCAATAAGTGAACTGCTGCTCTACCTTCCAGCTTTGATCGTCATTATAGTGATGGTTTATGCGCTCAGCATGCACTTCTTCAGAAAGAACAGGCCTTACTATTTCGCTATACCCTCCGTGTACCTCTGCATAATGTTAGCTTCTGCACTCATTCTCTTTCCTGACGCTTTGACACTAATTCTCATCCTGATAGCCATAAGCGCCTATGACATCTTTGCTGTGTTTGTGGGCCCCCTAAAGCAAGTTACAAGCCAGTTTAATAGAGAAAAAAATGACGATCCATTTAACTATTTACTGATAGATTTTGGGTATGCCGGGCTTGGGCTGGGGGATGTCCTCTTTTACAACGTGTTTATTGCAGTGGTGATCAGGCTACTTCAAAACATATTTTTATTAGTTCCCATTACTTTTCTTAACTTAGGGTTTATGATAACAATATACCTGTTGAAGTATCGTAGACCACTACCAGCCCTACCAATTCCCCTTACACTAGGGTTGATTTCCTTGCTTATTTTAATAAGATAACCTGTCAATAAATCAGGACATCATTTCCGGTTCCACATTAACGTCTTTTTTTATTAACAGTTAGCGTGAAAACCCACGCCATTTATGGATTAAAGCTAACATAAATAAAGATAACTACAATATATTAAACAATGTTTAGGACTATTGAGCTTCCTATGACCAATCCCTCCTACAAATGGAATGCAATTCAGGGAAGCTTGCCAGATGGCTCTTTGAAAAGACATATAACAAGCTGACACATACAAACAGGTAAGCGATCCCTACACTTCCATTTGCTCTGGTACAGACGGCTAGAGATACGGCATAAGCATTGAAGCAGACAAATCCGCAGGCCATCATATACAATAGAACGTTCTACCCTGACTTACAGCCTATTTAACAACTGTAAAGGTTAACATTTCAAGTTGCCAATTCTCCATTGATTGACAAATAAGGGCCAATATATTAATGCGCAGCTCACCATAAAGGAAAATGTTCTTAGTGGTTCAAATGGCAGAAAAGGGGCATAAAATTTGTGGGGATAGATAAAGGCATAAAGATGTTCTGTCAAAGTCCTTCAATTTAAAGCGAGGGGTAAAGGTATCAATACAACAGAAAGAGATTACAGCACGTAGGCACTCGTTCTGCTCACCGCAAAGACGGTTCGCGCTTAACCATGTAGTGAGTAAACCTGCCCTTTGACGTCTTGAGCAAAAAAAAGATGAAAAAACAGGGGAAGGAGGTTCAAGCTCAGTCTACTCAAGCAATTCATTAAATACAGGGCAATGGGCAAAACAGCGTTGTTTGTGAACAAGATATACACATAAATGCTCAAAATGCGGTTATATTGATAACAGGAAGGGTCTTTTAATTGCCTGAACTCAGTTAAATGCTTCAAGTAAAATTGAAGCGCTTGGCAAATTTGAGTGTTGCTGTCAACAAGCCAATCGTTAGCTCGGTGAATCCATGCCTAAAAGAGGACCTGCAACAAGCTAACTCCTTTAGGGATTAGTAGTTGACTATTCTGTTAATCTGCAGACAAAAGTTCCCTCCTGATTTTTCTACTTATCTTCAGGTCTATTACGTTTTCACATATGTCTGAGGAGTATTCAACTATCCTTACCAAGTGCTCAGTGAGCATGGTGTAAGTGCTGACCATTTCTTTAACTGTATTTCGATTTTCCAGTATCAAGTTGTTTGCCTTTATTTCGTCCAGCGTTATGAGGGATTCAAAGGCCTTATCAAATGCTTTAACAGATTTCATACCCATTTTTTCTGAAAAAAACTCATTAATTGGAAACTTGTTAACCACTAGCCTTGATATTGAGACTGCATGGTCGGCTATTCTCTCTATGCTTTTTAATATGCTCTTCATTATCAATGCCTCTTCGGGTCTTTCGACACCAATTTCCTTCATAAGTACTCTGTCATTTATCGTCATGTTCAAGGTCCTTATTCCGTAAAGGTAGAACTTGTCCACATCAACGTCTGTCCTGATTACAGATTCAGCATCCTCTTCTGACCTTTCAAGCACAGCTCTTATGGACACCTTGAGCATATCCAAAGTTATCCTGTACATCCTGTTTGCAATCCCGTTAAAATTCATTACAGGCTTGCTGACTATTTCCTGTAAAGTTATGCCTGTCCTGCTCTCATCAACGACTTCAAGCCCTATAGTGAGCTCAATCACGCTTTGCCTAAGTTTCTGTATGAAATCAGGTACCAGTTGCTCTTTTGACTGAATGTTTACAAGTGTGCAACCATCTAGGTAAGCTGAAAGCACTTCCCTTATCGTTAAATCCAGGTTCGCATTGTCTGTAAATATGTCAATTGAAAGATTTGACATTGCAGGCCTTGACATTGCAGGCCTTATCACAAGTGCGTAATCCATCTCCTCCACTGTAATGATGTCCTGGGGCTTTACCCCGTTCCTCTTTATCCAGCTTTTTGGAATTACAAAGGAATAGGAACCATTACCAACTTTCTGTATTTTCCTTGTTACAGTTTTACCCATATTATAAATATATTTTTTAATATATATAAATATTATATACTTTATGTTTTATCTATATTTTAAATACATAAAATAAATAAATAAAAAGGAAGGTATGAATTTTATGAGCTATAAGTTATTGAGCGACAGGGAAACTGTAATCGAAAAGATAAACAATGCGCCAACCTCCAAGTACCACTACATGGTCTGGTTAGTGTCAGGGATGGGGTTCTTTACTGACGCATATGACCTTTTTATAATAGGTGCTGTGCTCACATTATTACCACTGGCTGGTTGGAATGAGCTTACGAGCTTTGAAACGTCATTGCTTGCATCTACAGCGCTTATCTCCGCGGTAATTGGGGCAATTGCCTTTGGTTGGCTACTTGATCACCTGGGAAGGAGAGCAGTGTATGGCTTGGAACTTGCTATCCTGATAATTGGGGCACTTGGAAGCGCGTTACTCACTCCAATAAATGCAGTATACATATTGATGGCATGGAGGTTCATGCTTGGAATAGGCATAGGTGGAGATTACGCAGCAAGTTCCACAATCATGGCAGAATATTCAAGCACAAAAAACAGGGGCAAGCTAGTTGGCATGGTGTTTTCAATGCAGAGCCTGGGCCTGCTGGCTGGGCCCTTAGTGACACTTGCGCTTCTTTTTTCAGGCATTGCACCAACTTTAATATGGAAGCTGCTGTTGGCTTTCGGGTCAGTGCCAGCACTGCTGGTCATTTACTGGCGCAGGCATATTCCAGAAACGCCAAAATTCTCAGTTGGCGTCAGGGGAGATACTGGCAGGGCCTCGAGAGACCTCTATTCCTTTACTGGTGTCAGGGTTGAAGTAACGAAGGAAAAGGTTCAGATTGTAAAGGTAAAATGGCACAAGTTGTTCACTGATAAAAGGCTGCTTTTGCTTATGTTGGGCACTGCTGGGTCTTGGTTCCTGATGGACTGGGCACTATATGGCAACTCAATAATGTCCAGTACAATGCTTGGGCTCTTGGTTCCCTCAGTTATAAAAGGCCTGCAACGCCTTATAATTACAACCGAATACACTGCACTAGTATTTGGCCTTGCGGCCGTTCCAGGATACTGGTTAGCAACTTTCACAATTGACAGAATAGGTAGGAAGCCGATCCAAGCCATAGGGTTTCTTGCAATGGCTGCTTCATTCCTCCTGCTTGGTATAATCCCGGGCATAATGAGTCCGGCCACAGTGATTGAATTTCTATCGCTTTATGGAGTAAGCTACTTTTTTATTGAATTTGGTCCAAATGTTACAACGTTCATCTATCCGCCAGAGGTTTATCCAGTGCCAGTCAGAGGGCTCGGCACAGGTATTTCAGCAGCTGGAGGTAAGATAGGTGCATTCCTGGGAACGCTGCTTAACCTAGCAATAATAGCATCATTTGGTGAAAGTGGATTGTTCATATTGCTGGCGTTTTTCTCACTTATCGGTTTAGTTTTGACCATTGCACTGCTGCCAGAGTCTAAAATGAAAGCGCTTGAGGAAAGCTCCCAAGAAGAAAAGTACTTGACAGAAAAGCCAGAAATAATCGTAAAATGATTTTTGATGCAATTCAGTAAATGGATTCAACCAAGTCATAAGGGGCAACAGGAGCCCTCAGCTCAGATCCATTAAGTAACCTGTACTTTTCATTTATTAATGATTTTAAGATTACTGCCTGCTCTTCCTCCTCATACCTGCTAAGTTCTCCAACTTGGTGTGAAATCTCAGCATAGGGAAGGGCCTGATATATGTATAGTGGTGAAATGTAAACTATATCGTTCCTGTCCAAGGGGAGGTGAGATATGAACTCCGCTGTTTTTTCAACATGTTCCCGGTAGTATTTCTTCCCCCCGGCGCCTGCCAGCGTTATAATACCAACGCTGATTCCAGCTCTTTTGGCATCAATTATCAGGTTTCCTGCACTGCTTAGGTCAATCGGTTTAGTTAGTAGCTTCAGAACTTCCCCACTCCCTGTTTCAAGCCCTAGGTATATCCTCCTCACCCCAAGCCTACTTATTTCCAAGAGGTCTTCAGCAGTTTTAACTTTTTGGGTTGTAATTGAATCAACAAACGAATACACCGGTAACCTCAGCTCTTCCTGGATCAACAACAGGTCATTTCTTAGCAGGTCCTGATTCAAGATGATTGAATTGGCGTCTCCCAGGAAAACCCCCCTTCTGGCGCTCAAGCCCCTTCCAAAGAACTCCTTTACATCTGACAGGTGCTCTCTGAATTCGTCAGGGTTCCTCACGCTGTATTTTTTTCCGCGGTAAAGGTTACAGAACGTGCACTGGTTCCAGTAACAGCCAACTGTGGCCTGCAGGTAAACAGGGAAATACTGGTCAGGAGGAACAATGGGGATCTCACCCCCGTAAACTTTGACGAACCTTTTTGCATCTTCTTCAAGAAATCTGGGACCTTTGTTGACAATGTGCTCAAGTATTTTTTTCACGGAATCGTCCTGCACATTTTCCCTGCATGCGCTAACGTATTCAAATGCGCTTTCACCTATCTCCCTCCCAGTGCCAGACCCGAGCACTTTGACATTCCTCTTCCCATCAACGTACCTTATTTCTAGGTAGCGGTTCTGCATAGTCCTTCTGTAAGTCGTGCCGCCCTTTGCATAAACCAACACCCTGCCCTCAAAGTCCAAACTGAGCACGGTGCCCTCATAGTCAGTTAACCGCAGCACACCGTCCTTTATCAGGGAAAAAGTCAACATGATTCAAACAAGCAGCCTGTGCTTAAAAACATGATGAGTTTTTTACCATGCCCAAAAATTATGAATTAGAAAGTAACCCTGAGCGTTATCCCGATGCCGAAAATTGTGCGCATGTTATGTAGCTTTTAGCCTAGCAATGCGCAAACTATAAAGGCTATGAGGCCCTTGTACCAGTGAACCACTTTGCAAGATGACATAGATTTTTATAATGAACCCCAGCGCAATGGCAATTATGGGGTGCTTTAGATGATATTTGTAGGGACTTGCGGTTTCCCGAAATCTAGGGAACAAATATTCTCAACTATGAACGCAGTTGAGCTCCAGGAAACCTTTTACGATATGCCTGATTTTAAAAAAATAAACAGATTAAAAAGCGAAGCTCCACCAAATTTTAAATTATCTGTTAAGGTATTTCAGGGAATAACTCACCACCCAGGATCACCAACCATGAAGAAGGCTATACATTTCCACTCTGATGAAAGTACAGGAGGCCTTAAGCCTACCAGTCAGAACCTTGAGCTGTGGAACAGCTTCATCAAAGAGACAGCAGTGCTGGCTCCGGCCCTTTACGTATTCCAGACCCCTCCAAGCTACGGCTCAGAGGAACAGCTTAGGGATGCTTATGAATTTTTCAAAAACATTAAATCAGATGCCAAAATTGGATGGGAGCCCAGGGGGAAGGCATATGAAAATTCAGGGATGGTCGTCAGAATATTTGACGACCTTGGCATAGTGCACATAGTTGACCCATTGAGGAGGTCGCCAATAAGCAGGGGGCTCCAGTACTTCAGGCTACATGGTAAGGGGAATAGGGAGACAAACTACTCATATAACTATACTGACAAAGACCTCTATGAGCTTTACCTAAAGGTAAGAGATTTCAGTGAAGCATTTATCATGTTTAACAACATTAATATGTTTGAAAACGCCAAAGTATTTATGGAAAAGTTTCTGTAATCCGGAAAGCATTAATCTGCCTGAACGTTGCATAATGATCGCTTTATGATTAAAAATTTGTTTTGAAAAAAGCCACTGAGCTTGAAACTTGAGTCAACGTGCAGGTTTCAGATAATATTGACTTTTTCTTTTATATTTATTCCCTGATTGTTTTACAGCTTCCATTTCATTATTTTGTTCAACCTGTTATAAAACGCCTTCCATGCTATATTGGCTGGCAGTACATAGTCTTTGCGACTGCGAACTGGACTAATCTGAGCTGCTAAAGAAATGGGGTCCGGATGAATGAATGCAGCCTGATGCAAGCTAGGAAATGAAGGTGTACGTTGGTATAGATGTAGGAAAGGTGCAGAGCTGCAATCATGGACCAGCATTTACATATAATAAATGAATTCAGCTTCGAAGGGATGGTATATCTTACCTGTCTTCACCATTCATGGATGATAAAGTAGTTATGGAATCAACAGGTTCATGTTGGATGGACATGCTGGGGGTGCATGCCTGTTGTGTTGGCTCATCCCTTGAAAGCCATCACACTAAAGAGTGACAAGGTTGACGCTAGCTAACCTTCTCAGGGCTTATACTGGAAGCTACGTTCCAGAGAAATGAGGTCACTCATCAGGCACAGACTGTCAAGGTATTTATCAAGAACAGGGTACATGCAATTATAGATAAGAATGGTTTCAAGCTTGAATTCTCTGACCTCTTTGGAAAGGAAGTTATGAATGGGCTTCCTCCATTGGACAAGCTTGACAATTACCTGACTCACAGAGCCCAGGCAGATTAAAATAGTTGACAGAACGTCAAGGGCTAGGAAGGAAGAAGATATGAGGCTCCTTATGAGCCTAACTGGGATAAATGTGTACACAGCTCTTCTTATCAAGTCTGAAGTATAAACAGGTTCCAGAACTACAAGCTTGTATCGTGGGCTTGCCCTGTATCAATCAGGCACGGTGCAGTACAATGGCCACATAAGCTGGGTTAGAAACAGCCACAACGATCTTTATAAGGAGCTATAATATATATGAAGATAAAGGAAATACTGAAGGTGATAAAGCCATGAGCCATCCATGGAAATCCAGGGGGACAATTGTCTGGCGCTACGAGCCACAGGAGGAAGTACCTCACGGACATGCAGAGCGCGATAAGGTATGCTATTGAAGTTGCCTATGAAATGGCTATA
>JARVJW010000189.1 GCA_029775955.1 Nitrososphaeria archaeon
TTAAAAAATTAAGCCTTTATAACAGATACTGTTACAGGATTCGCCCTTGCCATTATTGTGCTAGCGTCTGCAAAAGTGTGGCGCCATATCTTTGCTTTTACTGTAGCATTTACATTGCTTGCGCCATAGCCAAGCTCACTTGCAGCTATTGTAACTGTTTCGCTAATACTAAAAAGAAATTTCTTAGCTTCTTCAAAACTATTGAAGAACTCAGAGTATCCTTCCTTATTAACGCCAAGCATCCATATATTGGTCCTGTAGTTTTCTAAAATTGTGGGGTCCCTTGTCCAATAAAGCACCCATTTCTTTGCAAATGATATTTCTCTCAGATTTTTATTTTTAAGTGCCCTTACTTTAAATAGTTTGATAGTGTACTTGATCCTTATCCTCCTGTCAGATTTTTTGTAGGCTAGCCTAAGCACATCTAGGTTTATTGAATCCTGAAATAAAATTGGCAACGAAAAATCAATTTTAAAAGAAATTGTGCCTGATGTGTCTGACTGTGGCACAAGGGCTAAAAGGCGCACATCAGACTGCAGCTTGTTTGCTAGTAAGTTTATCAATTTACATTTAACCTGTTACGCCGCTAAGCATTTCATTAACTAGGCAGCTTTGTCCAACACCATCTTTGATTGACTGTTTCCTCAACTGGCCTTTATATAATCTATCTTCTAGTTTTTCATGATGCTGCCTTTCCCATTCCTCTACAGGCATGCCATATTTTTTCTGTATCCTGTCCCTGTACCATTCAGGAATTACATTGAAGCTGCAGAATGGTATTATTCTCATGTCAGGCGTGAGGTAGTGGATGTCGCACCTCTGGAGCCTTTCCTCATCATGATTGTATTTATCTTGGAAATGCATCATTCCTAGGAACAGGCTGTTCATCTGCAGCCTGCCCATTGATGAGTAATCATGCTTGAACAAGACATCAAACAGCAGTTTGCCTAGGTCAAGCCCCTCAGGCTCCTTTGATTTGTCTACAAAACTTCTGATTTTGAGGGCGACCCTTGCAAGTTGTAAGTATTTGTTTGATCCCGAATTTATTTCATCAGAAACTTCATCCAGGAATTCAACAAGGCCATTCACATCCACAAACCTTGTTATGGGGACAAGTCTATTAGTCCTTTTATCAAGGTAAACGTAGGTGCCAGCTCCGCATGCGAAGTGTATCGAAAGCTCGTACTGCTTTCTAGTTGTTATGGCCTCTATAAAGTGTGTAACTGGAGAACAACTGGGTACTGGGTACCAGTCATCTCTGGCAATTTCACCTCCTGACAGTTCCTCTATCCTCTTTATTACATCAGGAATTGTTATTCTGTACTTTTCTCGTTCCTTTTTGCTCATCCTTCCAGTAAGTGATACAGGTTGGAAGTTAACTGCCCTTATAACGTCTATGTTTTGCTTTGCATATTTGATTATATCATATGTTTCGTGATCATTAATGCCCTTGATCACTGTTGGAACAAGCACTACTCCAAGGTTAGCATTTCTGCAGGCTTCAATTGCATAAGGGGCTTCCCAGTGGTTTTTAGGATTAGTCTTTGCGGTAACGCCGTCAAAGCTCATGTACAAGTTACTGACACCAGCTTCCTTGTATATTTTAGCTAGTTCAGGGTGCAACGCGAGGTTTACACCGTTTGTATTTAGTTGTACATGATCAACACCTTCTTCTCTGATTATCTTTATAATTTCTGGTAGGTCGTCCCTCATTGTGGGTTCACCACCAGTTATCTGCACGGAATTTCCCGGAACAGGCCTTTCTGCCCTTAAAGTTTTAACCATGTCCCTTACCTGTTCAAGAGTTGGCTCATATACATATGCTCCCTCAAGCCCCTTCTTTACGTAAAAGAAACAGTACCAGCATGTGAGGTCGCAGCGGTTTGTCACTATTATATTTGCAAGCCCTGTATGGCTAAGGTGGTTTGTGCATAGACCACAATTGGAAGGACATAGGCATTTGTCCATTTTAACGTTTGGAGCTTCCTGCTTTTTTCCATCATCCCAGTACGCGCTGAACCTACGATACATATCGTAGTCACCAAAGTAAAGTTCTTCAGTTTCTCCGTGGGTAGGACAGGCCTTGCGCATATATACCTTGCTACCACGTTCAAAAATCTGAGCCTGTATTATTCTGTTGCATTCAGGACATATGCTTTGGGTCATTTTAATTGGTTTTTCTTCCTGCTGCTTTATTTCCTTATCAACTTGTGTGCTTATCATTTAGCTATGGTTAAACACAAGTTATATATATAATTTTTAACCAAAATAACAATAAAAAGTGATTATAACTTAGTTATAACTAATTTTATGTACTAAAAATTAAATATTTAATATAAAAAAATGAGATAAATTGCGAGAGCGGGACACCATTATTGCATGGTTACCTATCAAAGTTGAATAGATTGTGAACCTGTGCAGAGCATAGTTTTCAATTCTGTCATCACACCATTGGACAATGCCCTGCATTTTCTTGTCTAAGCCTGCCTCAGAATTGCTCCTCTGATGATATTGTTCAAGGTATTTTATTTAGTGACAAACTCTTTCATAGTATCCTTCCACTTCTGAGAACCATTTAACATTGAATTTGGGATTATGTACACCTTCCAGTCAAACATGACCTTATGATAGACGCCTTCTATGCTATGTTGGCTGGTAGTCCAAGTATGGTCTTTGCGGCCGTTAGGATGACGAATCTGAGCTGCTAATGGGGGCCGGGATGAGTGAGTGCAGCCTGATGCAAGCTAGGAGGTGAGGGCATATATTGGTGTAGATGTGGGAAAGGTGCAGAGCTGCAATCATGGACCAGCATGGACATATAATAAATGAATTCAGCTTCGAAGGGATGGCATAACTTACCTGTCTTCACTATTCATTAATGATAGTTATGGAATCAACATGCCCATATTGGATGAACATGCTAAGATGATGCATGCCTGTCGTGCTGGCTCATACCTTGAAGGCCATATACTAAAGAGCGACAAGGTTGACGCTAGCAAACCTTCTCATGCTAGAAAGCTACGTTCCAGAGAGATAAGGTAAGGCAAACTATTAAGGCATTGACCAAGAACAGGGTGCAATTATAGATTAGTTTCATGACCTCTTTGGAAATGGTTGAAGGAAGCGATGAATGAGCTTTCTCCATTGGGCAGGCTTGACAATTACCTGACTTAGCCTAGGCAAATAGAAAGGGTTGACAGAGCATCAAGATGTCAGGCTTATGAGCCTAACTTAATGCATGCACAGCTCATCAGGCGGGTTCCAGAACTACAAGCTTGTATCTCTTGCTCTGCATCAATCAGGCACGATGCAGTACAATGGCCACATAAGCAGGGCTCCAGAATGCTCGACGATTGTGGAATCTACTAAAGAATCAAGGGCAGGAGAGGAGACCAAAAGGCAATAATAGCAATGGCTAACAAGATGCTCACTAGGAAAAATATGAATCAAAGGAAGAGGTACACCAAAAAGCTTAACAAGATAGCATAATGCTGGAAAATGTTCAGAACAGCCTGGGGCGTCTATCAGAAGTTCCAAAGTTCTGATTCAAGGCTTTAGAGGATAACTTGCTTTTCCTGTTAGGTCACATTGGTTTGTTCATCTCTAAAATGTATAAGCTAATGAATCCATAAATAAATTGTTTTAAAAGAGTAAAATGTTATAGTTGCGGAACTATTATAAATTATTACACGTTTCAAACTAGGAGTTGTTTTAATGATCGCCGTGATTCTAGCAATATCAGAATATCGTGTAGATTGATTTTAAAAGTCCGATGCTCTCACCTGGGTGCCTATGCATAGCTGAAATAATCTACTCGGATATCTCCGATGTCGGCATGTAGCTTATTGTGAGCACTATGATATGTCAGCTTATCTATACAACCTTGAAGTTATAAGATATGCCACCATGCCCCAGCGCTGCTATTTCCCCTCTGGTGAGCTTCATTCCTGCCATGAGCTTCGTAAACAGAAGGTCTATTGAGTTAAAATCGCTATAGTATATTCCACCAGCAGAAATGCCGAGAAGTGGTACCGCCCCCAACTCTGCTACGACCGTCATAGTCGTCGGCTTGATTGGAACTCCATACGCTATGATATTCGCTCCCAGGTTTGCTATGGCTATGGGGGTCCTGTCGGTTAGGTCTACCGACATACCACCCGTCACAATCAGTGCTTCTGACCCGGCATCAATGGCCTTCCTGATGCCGGCTTCTATCTTATTTTCATCGTCCGGAACTATCTCTTTGTAAACTAGATCCCATCCATATTTTGTACACTTATCCTTTATTAGATCGTAATATAAGTCACCCTTTCGTCCCTCATAAATTTCCGTCCCTGTTATGACTACACCTACATTCCTATATTTAAATGGAATTATGCTAACGATGGGCTTAGATGTAGATGTTAACCTCTCCACTTCACTGCGCTGCATTGAGAATGGTATTATTTCCACCATACCAATGAAATCATTTTGACCCACAGCATGTAATCTATCTTTGGTGATCAATAACACCTTCTGGTTTAGGTTAAAATCGATCAAGGCTTGCACATTCACTTCTAGCAACCCAGGTTTCGATGAATATAACTTGCTCGCACCCTGTCTCCCCTGCACTATGATTATGCTTTCTGTATCAACAATAGACTTAGCTATGGTCAATGTAATCTCCCACTCAAAAAGGACGTCTTTGCTCTCAGCACCATCCTCCACCCTGACTATGTATACTCCAGAATCTTTTAATTTTTTTATGTCAATAGCCGCTAATTTCATACCTCTTTGAAGTAGCACTGAAGCGCCATCCTTTGTAACCAGAGTCGTATCATATGCAAGCGTCATTCCCAGAGCTTCATCCACGGGGACCTCTTTCATTATAGATCTATATCACGCACTAGACTATATATAAATTTTGCCCACCATTTTGCTGTGTTGAACAAATATTTAAGTGACCTGTAACTCCAGGAGCTTTTTTTCCTTCCTGCTAGGAATAACTTTCCACAGGACCACAGTTGCGCTCCTTTTTCTCAGGTAAGAGACAACCTTTCCCCGATCCTCCTCTCTTATCATTGAACACGCCCTTGGAATAACGTATGTTCCTGATCTTGTCAAGCCTTCCTTGATCTGTATCTAGTAGCTCTCATACCGATCACGGTAGAACTTTGAGATCTCTCCCCTGCTCCTGTTATTTCAGAGTGAACGATATCAGGCCGTTTCCACAACAACTGGAAGGTTTCTGAGAATATAAATATATGCCTGTTGTATACTATACTCAAGGTGGGGAAAACCTTACAAGGACAGGAGAGACTGGAAGGCATACAACGAGGAACTGGTGATAAGGGGATCTCGATTTCGCTGATCAGTGGGATTCCGAGCTGAAGCGCATGAATCTGGGAAGGATCTCCATACCGCTTCCCGGAATGAAATTCATGATGCTCTGGAAGCAGCATCTTGACTATCGCGGTCTTGCAAGATCAATGCAGAGTAAGGGGCTCCTGAATACGGCGATTATACAACCATATGGTACCGCATCCATGACATGGTACTGGACCTGGACATTGCAGATCAACAGACGGTACAGGCATGAAGGCAGGCAACGCAGGATCATACAGGATATGGTGATCCAGATGCAAGGCAGAAGAAGCATCTCATAATCACCGTTGATGTGCGGACAAAGAAGATCATTGGAATAAAGGCGTACATAGAGGGTTCAGGTACATCTGAACCCGAGACTGCGGAGAAGCACTTGAGAGGAGTGAAAGTTGGTGCTTTTGTGACGGTGCATTCGATACCAACGATCTCATGCACTTCATAGGAGCCAGGCCGGTCATAAAGGTCAGGAAGAATGCATCCAGTGCAGGGGACCGAAGACAGGCAATAAGGGACTATTAAAGGTAAAGTGAATGGGCGGATCAGGAGCAATATGGAATGCAGGCACGGAAGGAATATTCTCCGCTGTGAAGTTTGGGGAGAATTGCGTAAGCCGATGTATCACAGGACTGGAAGCAGAGGGATACCAGAGGTTCTGGGCATACTACATGAACCAGAGGGCAAAGCAGTTGGTGAAAGCGATGAACTGATCAGAAATCCTAGAAGAGATCTGAGAATGATAAGCACTCAAGGATATTTGTTCAATAAAGCATGTTGATAAGAACATTTTTATACATCATTTTTATAATAAAATATGATGGATACATTAAAACCTGTGGAAGAAAGTAAATGGACCAAATCACACACATATAGTTTCATAGCATTTGCAATTGGTCTACTGCTTGAAGGTTATATTTTTGGTTTAGCCCCTGTAGCTACTAGCTGGTATATCGAGCCTAATGTGTTGAGGAACTTGCTGTTAGCATGGCCATATTTATGGCTCATAATAGGGATTGCTTTTGCAGGGCCAATTTCAGATAAATACGGAAGGAAAAGGACATTTATATATTCCATGACAATGTATGGAATAGGCGGGGTTCTGCTTGCATTTAGCATCAATTATATGTTGATACTTATATCATTGGCAATACTGTTGTTCGCAGCTGGTGCAGAAATGAATGTCATAATGATTATGGCTCATGAAATTTTTCCTCGTAGGAGCAGAAGCAAAAGCATGATGATGTTGACCGATTTTATTTCTCTGGCAGGTGTCATACTTGCAGCAGTGGGATTCATAAGCATTTCCACTACAGTAATCTTTGGGAGGGTACTCGCTGGTATAACAGTAATACTGACACTAATAGCGTTAGTCTATGTAAGGTGGCATATGCCTGAATCTATAAGATGGTTGGAAAAGATTGGGAACGAAAAAAAGGCTCAAGAGGAAACTCAAAAATACTTTGGAAGTTCAAAGATAGATTACGATGGGGGAGCTCCTGGAGCTGTGACGACGCCAATTATAAAAACAAAGAATCCGCCAATATGGTTCAAGGAAACAGTAGCTACATTAGTGGCCTTTGCGAACACGGTAGGGTTTGGTCTAATGACATATGCTTTAGCTCCAATATATTTTCCCTCATTGTTGCCATATATATTCCTTATAGCAGGTGTTGCCGGGGTAGCAGGAGGTTTTCTTGGTCTTACAGGAGATAGGCTAAGCAGAAAATGGCTGCTTTCTGGTGGATACGTTGGGGTATTAATAATTACAGTCATAATAGTGGCTACACTAAACATATGGTCTACATACTTACTTTTATTTTGGATCTTGTTGATAGCATTAAATATACTCACTCAGATAGCGTATATGACAGAAGATACATTAAAAGGTGAACTATGGCCCACTAAGAAAAGGGGTACTCTAACGGCAGTAGCTAGGGTAATTTCAATTGGGGCATATATACCAATAATATTCTATGTTGCCACTTTGACAATATCCCAGTTCCTGATCTTCAATATGTTAGTATGGGCAATAGGTGCAGTAGCAGCTGTAGCATGGCACATATGGGGAGTGGAAACAGGTAAGGGCGTTAGCATAGGGGTGGCTTCAGGGGAAGCATAATAATTCAACATCTATTTTTTAATTTCAAATTTTTGGCAAGTAGATAGCTAATATTAACTAGACAATTGTTCATATTAATGCCATAAAAACAACTATTATTTTTATATTTTGAGTATTAATAAATACTTATATAGTATATTAACCATTAAAATGCTACAGATGAGCGATAAATATACTGGGAAGGAGGTGCCGCAGGTTGATTCATGGTTGAAGGTCACCGGGACGCTCAAATATACATTTGATATTTCACTTCCAGGCATGCTTTATGCAAAGCTTGTTACAAGCAAGATGCCTCATGCAAAAATCAAGGGCATTGATGTTTCTGAGGCAATGAAGGTGAGGGGTGTAGTAACTGTTGCAACAGGAAAGGACTTCC
>JARVJW010000038.1 GCA_029775955.1 Nitrososphaeria archaeon
CAAAGTGAGGGGATTAGTAAACCTGCCATTTGACGTTTTGAGCCAAAGATGAGAAACAAGGGAAGGAGATTCAAGCTCAGTCTCCTTAAGCAATTAATTAAATACAAGGCCATGGGCAAAACAGTGTTGTTTGTGGACCCTAAATCGCAGAAATACTCAAAATGTAGTTGCATTGATAAGAACAATAGAAAAGGTCTTTTCATTGCCTGAACTGTGGCTTTCAGTTAAATGCCTCAAGGAACATTAAAGGTAAATCTGAGTGCTGCTGTCAACCAGCCAATCGTTAGCTCGGTGAACCCATGCCCACTGGGAGGCCAGCGACAAAGGGGTTAGTAGTTGGCGAAGCATGGCGTATGACTTTGTTGATAATTGCGCGCATTTATTAATATTTTGATACATAGCATTTTATAGTAATATGCACATTACTATTATGGATTGATATCATTACCAGTGACGCACTATGAAATTATTTACGGCTCGATAGTGCTGGTTGTTATACTTGTAGTTGGATTTATATATGAATTAAAGCAGGGGGCAACAAAAGTGTACACCAAAAATGAAATTGCACATGGGGGAAATGGAAGCATGCTGATTAAGGCATTTATTGAAACAATCTTTCTCGATATGTTTGCATCGGAACCAATGGCAGCCTGCCATACACAGGCCTTCTATGAAAGCAAGGCCCATGTAAAGCGGGCTTCACATATCCTTGTGTTTTATGGATTTGTCCTGCTGCTCATATCAACCATTATTGGTTTTGCCTTTGACAGATGGATTACTCCCTATGCGTTTTCAAAGGCTTTCTACCTTGGACCACTAGGTAGCGTAATTGAAACTGGCTTGGGGGTGGTTGGCGGAATAATTATCCTGGCAGGCGTTGCTATATACTGGCCTGTCAGGTACAGAGGGGAAGGTTGGAAGGCACTTTCTGCAGCAGACCTGTTTCTTTTACTTCTTGCATTTACTGTGATAACTGGATTTCTGCTGGAGCTTGCTGAAGAGTATTCCCTTTATGTTGCTGCAGCTTTCTGGATACATATGGCTTTCATATTTGCCCTATTTGCTACAATGCCATTCACAAAATTTTCTCACGCCCTATACCAAATAATCTGGAACACACATGATAGGTTTTACAGGAAAGTTGCCTTAAATAAGGGAGAGGAAAGTTAAATGCCGACATTTGTTTATGCATCTAAATGTTCAGGGTGCGGCGACTGTGTTGATATTTGCCCGAGCGATATAATACATTTTGACAGGAAGAGCAGGAAAGCCTACAACATTGAGCCTGATGCATGCTGGGAATGCTTTAACTGCATAAAGGTGTGTGCAAGGCAGGCCGTGGATGTAAGGGGATACGCTGATTTTGTGCCAATGGGTGCATCGATAAGCGTAACCAGGGATGACAGAAAAAATGTAATAGATTGGAATATTATGTACAGGAATGGCACACGGAAAAAGTTCTCATTTCAAATAAGGACAACAGAATGGGGGTCAATTAAGCCCCCCTCCGAGTACCCTCAGGCAAAAATAGGCGAGGATGAAAACCTTTCACTTGAACCAGAAAAGTTGTACGTAGATTCCCTTCCACGATTAAAGGTGAGAAAAATTGAAGAATAAAACAGTTGACTGCGATATCCTGATAATAGGTGGGGGAATGGCAGGCTGTGGTGCGGCATGGGAAGCAAGGTACTGGTCAAGAAATTCCAAGATAGTGCTTGTGGATAAGGCAAATATAGACAGAAGTGGGGCAGTTGCCATGGGCTTATCAGCAATAAATACTTACATGGGCATGAGGTGGGGTGAAAACACTCCAGAAGACTTTGTGAACTACGTGAAAAATGACCTGATGGGCATAATAAGGGATGACCTTGTTTACGATGTTGCAAGGCACGTTGATTCATCAGTTCACCTCTTTGACGAATGGGGATTGCCAATAATGAAGGATAAAAATGGCCATTACCTGAGGGAAGGGAAATGGCAGATAATGATACACGGGGAATCATACAAGGCAATTATAGCTGAAGCAGCTAAAAAGTCGGCATCTGAAATTTATAACAGGGTCATGATAACACACCTGATAAAGGATACAAATAATAAAATAGCTGGGGCAGTTGGGTTTGACGTCAGGGATGGGGCATTTTACTTATTTAAATCAAAAGCTGTAATTGTTTCAGCAGGTGGCGCTTCTCAGATATACAGGCCAAGGTCATCTCGTGAAGGTGCTGGAAGGACATGGTACCCACACTGGGCAAGCGGGTCTGCATATGGCCTCCTGATAGAGGCAGGGGCAACCATGACAATGATGGAAGCAAGGTTCAGCGTTCCCAGGTACAAAGATGGATATGGCCCTGTGGGAGCATGGCAGTTGCTGCTAAAGGCAAAGCAGACAAATGCATTGGGGCAGGACAGCTTCGAACTTCACAAAGAGGAAATAAGGAGGTCATTTAACGGTAAAATGGGCTATGCGGACGTTGTGCCAACACCAACTAACCTTAGGGTGCTTTCAAGTTTAATGGAGTTAAAGGCCGGCAGGGGGCCCATCTACATGCACACTGAAAATGTCCTTACGAAGGAAAATGAGGAGCTAGGTTGGGAAGATTTTCTTGACATGACAATAAGCCAGGCGCTTGTCTGGGCAGGTCAAAACGTTGACCCAATGAAGGAGCCTTCTGAAATATTGCCCTCAGAACCATATGCAATGGGCTCACATGCAACTGAAAATGGAGCATGGGCAAGTGGTCCTGCGGACCTGAGTTCTAGCTTTAAAAATGAAGAAAGGGGCAAAAGCTATTTCTGGGGCTATAACAGGATGTCAACAATTGATGGGCTCTTTGTAGCTGGTGATGCATGTGGCGCATCGCCTCACAAATTCTCTTCAGGGTCATTTACTGAGGGGAGAATTGCTGCCAAATCTGCTGTTAAATATCTAATTGACCATGGCAGTGAGCATCCCCAAATTGAGAGCAACATGATTGAGCAGGTGAAGGACAATTTATATGAGCCAATGGAACGGTACAATAAAAATAAACATGAAATAACTGCCGGGAAAGTATCACCAGACATGATGTGGTATGACCAGGGCCTTGCGCGTTTGCAAAAGCTAATGGATGAATACGTTGCAGGATGGGGGTCCTGGTATACGACCAACGAAGTGATGCTCAACAAAGCACTGAAGCTGATAAAGATGCTAAAGGAAGATTTTGTAAATTATGCAGCAGCAGAAGACTACCATCAGTTGCTCAGGGTATGGGAACTGTGGCACAGAATACTGACGGCGGAGTCAATAGTGGTGCACATGCTTTACAGGAAGGAAACCAGGTGGCCTGGATACTATATAAGGTCAGACTTTCCTGCAATAGATGACAGTGGATGGAGGGTGTTCGTTAACTCTCGTTACGACAGTAAAACGCAAAGCTGGGAAACCTTTACTGTACCTGTAATAGATTTGGTGGTGCGCAAATGAACAGCCTGACAATAAATACCCCAGAACCTCACGGCGGCAAGCTAGTAAATGGGGTGAGGAACAACGTAATTGTTAAAAAGGAATACCCTGCCCTGGAAATAGAACCGGAGGTTGATATGGGGATTGTAATAAGAAATGTTTACAGGGAAATCATGTCAATAGCGTATGGATTTTTCAGCCCGCTTGACAGATTTATGACAAGCAATGAAGTTGAAAGAGTATTAAAAGAAAGGAGGTTGCTTGACGGGTGGATTTTTCCATTTCCAATTATATTTGACGTAAATCCGGAAAAGATCAGAGGGCTATCTATAAGGGAAGGCGATAGCGTTCTGTTAAAATTAAAGGGAAACCCATTTGCAATGCTTGAGGTAGAAGAAATTTGGAAATTCAACCCAAGGGAAATTGCAGACAGGACATTCGGAACACCAGATAAGAACCCTGATGCTGTAAAAAGGGCATTTGACCACAAGCATCCAGGATGGAGCATTTATGCCAAGATGTCAGGAGTAGCGCTCGGCGGCAAGGTTTACATCATCAATGAGCCAAAATTTAAGGCAGTTTACGAAAGGTTCTGGTATCCTCCTGAAAAATCCAGGACAGAATTTGCAAAAAGGGGATGGAGGACTGTCATAGCGCATCAGACGCGCAATGTGCCACACATGGGTCATGAGCACTTGATGAAGCAGGCTGCATTTATGGGCGACACTGAACCATGCAATGGCATACTGGTAAATGCGATTGTCGGTTCGAAGAGGCTTGGAGATTTTGTTGATGAAGCCATACTTGAAGGCCATGAAGCAGTTGACAAATTTGGTTATATAAACCCTGCAAGGCACCTGGTGTCAATGACCCTGTGGGATATGAGGTACGGCGGCCCTCTTGAGTCAATTTTGCATGGAATAGTTAGGCAAAACATGGGTTGCACGCATCACATGTTTGGCAGGGACCACGCTGCAACTGGTGACTATTACGATCCATACTCAACACAGGCACTCTGGGAAAATGGCCTACCTAGCTTTGGTTTAAATGCATCGCCTTTTGACATGGACAAGGGGTTGAAGATAAGGCCTGTAAACATGCAGGAATTCTGGTACTGCCCAGTTTGCGGTGAAATAGCATACAGCAGGACCTGCGCTCATGGAGATAGGGCAGAAAGGTTCAGTGGAAGCTTTATAAGGGGATTGATAGCTGAAGGGATAAAACCACCGCCAATCATATTCAGGCCAGAGGTTTACGATATAATAGTCAAGTGGTGGAGGGAGTTCAGGTATCCATTTGTAAATAAAAGGTACCTTGAGATAAAGGAAAAAGAACTGGAAGTCGACATTGAGGCGAAGTAAAAATTGGAATACATAATAAGCATTGTCTTGGATGAAGACAGATTCAACAGGATCAGGGGAAGCGGGCTGGAAGGAAAGGTAAAGGGGCTTTTCGGAGGGACATTAAAAGTAATTGACCTTACAGTAACGGAAGAGCAGGCCAAAAAAATACTTGATGCTTTTCCAAAATCGAGAATAGATGCCAGGAAACATATAGAGGAAACGCCAGTATCGTTCAGGAGGGAGCTTTTTAATTTGCTTGTTACAAAGGGGGATGATGCGCTTAATGAGATTTTGAGCGACAAAAAACTGGGCGAATTGAAATCGTTATCATTAGAAGAGGATGACTACCTTACTCCGCCCTCCTGACCATTATGGATTTTAAATTGGAAACAGTTGATGAGCTCTTAAAAAATTTTCAGGTTGACCCCTCTAATGGCTTGTCAGATGAAGATGTCAAGTTAAGGTTATCTAAATATGGGTTCAACGAAATAGAGGAAGAGAAAAGGAACCCATTTAAAAGCCTGGGGAAAAAGTTCTGGGGACTGACACCCTGGATGCTTGAAATAACTATGGTTTTTTCAATTTTAATAGGGAAATACATTGACTTTTATGTCATTGGAGCACTGTTGATCCTTAACGCAATAATAGGATACACACAGGAAGAAAGAGCTACTAGGGCCGTAGAATTACTGAAGAAAAGGCTTCAGGTTAGCGCAAGGGTGCTGAGAAATTCATTATGGAAACTGATTCCAGCAAGGGAGCTTGTTCCTGGAGATATAGTCAGGGTAAGAGCCGGTGACTTTATCCCAGCTGACTTGAAAATTATTAACGGGGAGGTGGAGGTTGATCAGTCAGCTTTAACAGGCGAGTCCATGCCGGTATCCAAAAAACAGTTTGATGACATGTATTCCGGTTCAATAGTAAGGAGAGGAGAATCTACATGTATAGTTACAAATACAGGAAAAAAGACATATTTTGGAAAAACAACGGAGCTGGTTCAGTTTGCAAAGCCGAAGCTTCATATAGAATCAATCATATCAAAAATTGTCCAATACCTCCTGGTCATAGTCATAGTGCTGATAAGCTTCATGTTTGCCTTGACTTATATCAAGGGCCTAAGCATCATCCCTGTCATTCCCCTAGCGCTTATGCTTATTGTATTCGCTGTCCCCGTGGCTCTGCCTGCAATGTTCACTGTAACCATGGCCCTTGGTTCCCTGGAAATTGCGCAGGAAGGGGCCCTCCTTACAAGGCTCAACGCCATAGAGGATGCTGCATCAATGGATGTAATGTGCGCAGATAAAACTGGGACTCTCACCCAAAACCGGCTTTTTATAACTGGCATAATTCCTGCGCAGGGATTTTCTGAAATCGACGTGGTCAGCTTTGGAGCCCTGGCATCTCAGGAGGCAAACCAGGATCCCATAGACATGGCATTTTTGGATTATGCTAAGAAAATAAACGTTGACCTGGAGCTGTATAAAGTAGTTCAGTTTGTGCCCTTTGACCCAGCCACAAGGCGCACAGAAGCGGAGATAGTTAGGGGTGGGGACAAGCTCAAAGTGATGAAGGGAGCTGTAAACACCATAGCTTCTATATGTAACATTAAGCTTGATGATAACACGCTCAAGGCATTAAATGACCATGCTCAAAGGGGATACAGGTCTATTGCTGTTGCTGCGTCAGATGCTGGCAATCTAAAATTCTGTGGCATTGCCTTTCTATATGATGAACCAAGGGAAGATACACCTGAGTTAATCAATAATATAAAGAAAAAGGGCATTTCAGTAAAGATGCTTACTGGTGATTCAGAACCCATAGCCAGGGAGATAGCCAAGAAGATAGGGTTGGGGGAGGTAATATCTGTGGCAAAAATCAAATCGGAAATGCAAAATGATATAAATAAGGCTGCTGAAATAGCTGAAAAAGTTGAAGGCTTTGCTGAAATTTACCCTGAGGACAAATACGCAGTTATCAAAAGCCTTCAGGCAAGAAAGCACATAGTAGGAATGACTGGGGATGGCGTTAATGATGCTCCATCATTAAGACAGGCTGAAGTTGGCATAGCTGTGAGCAACGCTACTGATGTAGCCAAAGCAGCTGCAAGCGTAGTGCTGACCCAGGAAGGGCTTTCAGGCATCGTGAACCTTGTTACTGTTGGCAGAAGCGTTTACCAGAGGATAGTTACATGGGTGCTGAATAAAATAGTCAAGACATTTGAAATAGCTGTTTTTGTAACCCTTGCGTTTTTGCTCACAGGATATTACACTATATCTGCCCTCGACGTAGTGCTTTTCCTGTTTTTAATTGATTTTGTAACAATTTCCCTGTCTACTGACAAGCAGAGTGGCTCTGACTTACCTGAAAAGTGGAAGATATCAAGCTTTGTTAAACTGAGCATCGCACTCGGTATATTAACTGTATCTGAAATGTTTCTGTTGCTATATGTAGGTCTTCGTTACTTTGCTATAAGCTCCAACATTGGGATCATGAATACATTCTTCTTCACAGCGATAATGTTTTTTGGGTTATTGTTTCCTATTTCCCTTAGGGAAAAGAAAAATTTCTGGAAATCTAGGCCTTCAAATACCTTGTTAATGGCCATTTTAGCAGATATTGTAGTAGTATCACTGTTTTCGCTTTTTGGATTTGAACTAATATCACCCATATCATTGAAGGTTATCCTGTTTTTAATGGGTTATGCTATAGCTTGTATATTGATAGTAAATGACAACATAAAAGTATTGCTTGGCAAGCTTGGATTATCAAGATAAAAAAGGCTCAAACTAATCTTCCGACATTTCACTAAAGGTTCCTGATTCATAGAGTGGTAACTTGTAGACCTCCTTTTGAGAGTTCACGTAGCTTTTAACAGGTGTAAATTCGAGTGTCCCTACTTTCATTAGACCCATGTTTCCTATTGCGGCATTCAAATCCCTATTAATGTTTAGGCCACACTTATGCGGTCTGTTAGATTAGGCTTTAAGCTGCCACATTTTGAGCATATCATTAGGGTGAACTACCCCGCCCTTGTGGACGGGGCCACGCCCGCTTGTTTGGAGCTTCAACG
>JARVJW010000153.1 GCA_029775955.1 Nitrososphaeria archaeon
CCCTGGATTTCCATGGATGGCTAATGGCTTTATCACCTTCAGTATTTCCTTTATCTTCATATATATTATAGCTACGTATAAAGATCATCGTGGTTGTTTCTAACCCAGAAGCGTAGAAGCACATAGGTATGGACAAAAGTTGAGTTGTTTTCTCATCAAAGAGGATCAAAGACAGGAATGTTAATATTTTTTTAAGTTATAATCTATCTGTATTGGTTTTAAAGCTCAAATATCAGGGAGGGACAGTAGTCATGAATGAAAGGGTCGAACTTCCATTTGTGAAGTTTGACGGAAGATCAGGAAACTACAAGTGCCTGGGAATTTTCTACCGTAAACTGAAGGAGGACCTGGAAAGGTCTGATGTTAAATACATTGATGAAGTCCTAGATACTTCTCCGCTTAATGCAGGTCAATTTCATGGAAAACTGAGGCAGTACCAGCGGGAAGCCCTTGATGTATGGAAATCAACAGGTATGAGAGGCGTTATAGTGCTGCCCACAGGAGGGGGAAAAACCATGATAGCGCTGAGGGCCATTTATGAGCTCAATGAGCGTGCCCTGATACTTGTCCCTACAATTGACCTAATGAATCAATGGACTAGGAACATACGTGAAGTGCTCGGCATAAAGAGTGGTGAGTTAGGCGGTGGCAGCCATGAAACACAGCCTGTCACAGTAGCAACTTATGATTCTGCTCTTAGTTATATCACTCATATAGGCAACAGGTTCAGTTTTCTTATAGCAGATGAATGCCACCACCTGCCTGCGCCAAGCTACTCCGAGATAGCACTGTACTCAGTGGCGCCACATAGGATGGGTCTTTCAGCAACACCTGAGAGGGAAGATGGTCTGCACACGGAGTTGAATAACTTGCTAGGACCTGTGATTTATAAGCTTACACCAAGAGACCTTGCAGGAACTTACCTTTCTGAATTCAAACTTAGAAAAATAACTGTTAATCTAAATGACGATGAACTCCGGGAGTACAGGAAGAACTACGATATTTATTCCAGTTACCTGAAAAGCAGAGGAATAATAATGAGGTCACCCAGAAGCCTGCTCAGGCTGGTCATGCTGAGCAACAGAGACCCTAGCGCGAGGCGTGCCCTTTTGGCTAGGAATGAAGCAAATAGGATATCCCTAAATGCCAGAAGCAAGATTGACGCACTGATAACTATACTTGAAGAGTACAAGGGAAAGAGCGTGATAGTGTTCACGCAGAATAACGAGCTTGTGTACAGGGTTTCGCAGCTGTTGCTGGTGCCTGCAATAACCCATATAACTCCCAAATCTGAAAGGGAGTTCATATTAAAAAGCTTCAGAGAAGGAAGGTATAAAGTAATAGTCACATCAAAGGTGCTTGACGAAGGCATAGATGTGCCAGATGCATCTGTAGGGGTTATAATGAGCGGAACCGGAAGTTCCAGGGAGTTCATCCAAAGATTAGGGAGGATTCTGAGAAAGGTAAGTGGCAAACAGGCAGAGTTGGTAGAAATTGTCACAAAAAACACTACTGAACCCAGGGCAAGCTATAGGCGCAAAAAATCAATTGTGGGCGGTACAGGTTGACTGGAAAATTTCATCCAAACTATGCTAATCAGGAACACGTTTACCTTGTCAGTATGATTTCTGAGATCCTGAAAAATTCTAAAGGAAAGAGAAAGGAGGAAATTGAGGCTGAGGTGAAGGAGGTTGAGGCCTATGGGGATTACAGAATGGTGAGGGGCTTTTATGATGTCTTACTTGCATATTGCATGTTTGAACAGAAAATCAACATTGACCCTAAGCTCCTGAGGGACTTTGCCTTCTCGAGGATGAGTGAAATCGGACAATATAACTTAAAAATTGCAACGCAGGTGGTAAACGAGGGTGCAAGTAAGTTCAGGGTAAGCGTTGATGAGTTCAGGAATGCAATGTGGTCTGACCTGCCTCAAAATGCAGTGCTTAATGAGTTCAGGGAACCTGAACCATCAAAAGTGATATATGAATATAACTTTCGTACAGTCAGCTCTCTTCTCCTAAGGTCTACCTACATAAAGTTCTGGATTTCTGATAGATGGAAGGAGGCGCTTTGGGCCGTAAAGAGGCTTGGCCTCATGTACCAGCTTGAAGGTTCATCAATAATAGTAGATGGCCCTGCTTCGATTATACACAATACCAAGGCATACGGGCTTGGTATTTCCAGGCTGTTTTATTTCATTACAAAGGCAAAGAAATGGTGGATTGAAGCAGGCATAGGCAGCAGGGTGCTCACTGCAAACAGCGATGATCCGATTTTATCAGGGGAAGGCGAAATAACTTTTGACAGTAATGTTGAAAGAAAGTTTTATCAGGACTTTGTGTCACTGAAAACCGGGTGGAACATTAAAAGAGAGCCAGAGCCAATAATGGCTGGAAGCTACACCATAATACCAGACTTTCTGTTTGAAAAGGGGGGGATTAAGGTTTACATGGAGATTGTTGGGTTCTGGACAGATAAGTACTTGGAAAGGAAGTTCAGGAAGCTGAAGGAGCTGAAGGTTGACAACCTGATAGTGGCAATAGATTCATCGAACTATAAGGGTCTATTGCCTGAAATTCACGGCAACATCTTCATGTATAAAAAAACTCCAGATGCATACACAGTTCGTGGGATTCTCATAAAATTGGAGAAACCCTTGAGGGATAAAATGCTTGAAATGGCCATGTCACTAAAAATTAACGGTGACATTGTCAGCATTAAAAAAATAGCTTCAGATAGTGGTATCCCAGAGGACATAGTAAAAGAAGCTATTAACAAGAGGGTGATTGAAGGGTATATATTTGATGGCATGAACCTAGTAAGCTCAGTAAAAGCAGATAGGCTCAAGGATGAAATTTTAAGGCTGAACTTGACTGATGCAGGTCAGGCTGTGGATTTTTTGAGCAAAGCTGGCATTGATGCTAATGTGTCAACGTTGATTGCGTTTGGCTTTAAGATTGAGTGGCACGGCCTAGAAGCTAAAATTAAGTTTTGAGGATAGGCTTATAAATATTTATAGCATAACCCTAATTTATGTCGGTTAATGCTAATATTACTAAAAAGGAGAGGGACTGCATAGTTAGCATATGGCAGGGCTCCAGAAGTGGCTTTCCAGTTAGGGTTTCCACAATTGCAGAAGCAATGAAAGTTAAACTGCCAACTGTGGAAGAGCTGCTTGGAAGGCTTGAAAGTAAAAAGCTCATAGAAAGGAGCAAGGGCATGGTGATACTCAGTGAAGATGGCAAAGGGGTATACAGGCGGATAATGCTAGGTCACCGTGCACTTGAAACATTTTTGGTGCAGTGCGGCGATGATGCTGATAAGGCATGTGAAATGATTAGTAAGTTTGATTATATGATAGACGAGCGCACAGCTTCGCTAGTGCTTAACAGGATTGGCAACCCGAGCAGGTGCCCACATGGCAGGCTCATAATGGAAACTTAGATGATGCAGGATTGGCATATTTGAACCTCTGGAATCCTGAAAACGTGGGGCTTTTTATGGCTCTGGTTATATCTTACCTGCTGGGAATAGTCCATGGGATAACCCCTGATGAACATACATGGCCAATAACCTTTTCATATTCAGTTGGCACATTCAGCACCAAAGGGGGTGCCAAGACAGGCCTCATATTTTCAAGTGGCTTCACAGCGCAGAGGGCAATCCTTTCTGAATTGAGCTACTTTGCCCTAGCAGGAATATTTATGACTGCTGTTGCTTTCGGAATAACGTACATTTTTGTTGGCCTGGCCATGGCACTTGCCGGCCTATATATAGCAAAGAAGGGTAAGTACTTCCACTGGCATTATCTGGAAGAAAGGCTTGGTGTGCTGTTCAGGATTCATAAAAGAGGAAGCGGAGTTCAGAAGCAGGAGTTCGAACACAAAATAAATCCGGCTCACGTTTCCAACGATGAAATTAATACAAAGCCTGTTCCAGTAAAGCTTGCCCTAATACATGGCTTCATAGCTGGATTCGGATTTGGAGCGTTTGCACTAATAATATACACTGTGTTGGCACCCTCAATGCCTTCCCCCTGGTTTGGGTTCCTGCCTGGGATGCTCTTTGGGTTTGGCACAATGACCATGCAGGTGCTTTTCGGTTCTGCATTTGGCAAATGGTTAAGTTCGTCCAAGAAGCTTAACCTGCAGGGGATAGCGTTTGTTGGAAAGACCATAAGCACCTATGTGCTGGAGTACGGTGGTATCGCGTTCATCGTTGCCGGTGCTGCAATACTTTATGCGCCTTGGCTGCTCAGCATTGCAGTTGTGACGCCAATATATGTTCACAACCTTCACGACCTAGGTGTTGGCTTCTTCCTGGTAATTACTATCGTAGTTATAATAGGGCTTGCAGGGTACAGGAGGGCAATCAGCATAGCACAACATAATCCTCAGTTTATCAAGACAAAGAATAAAAATTAATTATTTATTTTAGAAATTAATGCTTTTTAACTCAGATTTGCCCTTCTTTATCGTTAGAATATCAACGCCATCACCGCTTGCTGCATCTCTCTTCACGGCTGACTTGATTGCCCTCACCGCTAGGTCTGCTGCTTCATCCAAAGAAATATCATCTCTGTAATCATTTTCTATTACGCCTATTGCAATTTCCTCTCCACTGCCTATTGCAACGTATTTGTCCGGCAAAACTGACCCCAGTGGATCTAGAACGTAAATTTCTGGTATTTCCGAAACCCCACCTATAATGACCTGGGTCAGCAATGGATACATTCTGTTTTCAAACATCAGGACAGACATTAACTTAGCGACGGAGTTTGGCTTAGATTTTTTCCCCGTTTCCATTTCCCTGATTCTTATCAGGGACTGTATGTTCTTTACAACCACCTGCATATCTCCTACCATCCCAGCACAGGCTGCACCCACAGTTTCAGTAACCTTGAAAACTTTCTTTACATTCTTGCTCACAACGTAATTGCCGTAAGCGTATCTCCTTTCTGAAGCCAGAACTACGCCATCCTTTGACGCTATTCCAACTACCGTAGCACCAGGCATATATTGCAACATCATATGGCTTTCTTACTCACCCAGCCCCTTATAAGCTTAAGGGAGAAATATTTCGGTGCAAAATCTGTTCATATATTATAGATAGTGCAAAATTTTTGCACAAACCATGTTGCGCTGATTTGCCAGTTCACATGATGTTTTTAACTAAGCAATTAAAGGTTAAAACATGAGAGATTGCATAAAGAACCACGTTAAGTCACTTGTAACAAAAACTGATGTTAAAATGTATCCTGACAACCTTACTGGGTTTACTGTGCCATACCTGATGGAAAGTCTAGATGTGCCAAAGGATGAACTTATCAAGGAGATAAATGAACTCATAGAATCAAGAAATTTAGCCGTAAACGACCCTTACCAGACCATGGCCTGCCCATCATGTGGCTCACCGGACCCATTTTCAAGAGTGGCCTGCCCAAAATGCGGATCAAATGATATAGAAATTAATGGGAATATCATAAAATGCAGGAACTGCGGCCTTCATGCGGGAATCCTGGAAGCCATTAACTTTATCTGTAAAACCTGCGGCAAGAGCTTTAATATTGAAAATGCAAAGTGGATTACTCTTGGATCACTACATGCCGTAAATGCTTTTGACATTGAACCTATTGCGGCTGCAATCAAAAGCCTTGGCATTTACCCTAAAAGGTGCTATACAATAACTGGCGCATCAGGCATGATCCATCGCTTCGACTTTGCATTTGAACATAACGAATTTACTAGAGTGGCAGATGTTGAAGTGGAGCGGGACACCATCGACGTTAAAGACCTTATAGAGTTTCTATCAAAAGTTTTTGATTCCAACATAAAGGAAGCCTACTTTATAGCGGTTCCAAAACTCAGCGTGTCAATTGACCCAGGAAAGAAGAACATAAAAGTAATAGAGGCACCAAGCATTAATGACGCTTCTGATAAGTTTAAACAAATTTTAATAGATCGCGGTATTTCATCGAAAATAATTCATTAATTTTACTAAATAATCAAACATTATTTCAATAAACAGGGAAGATTTATAAACTAAGTTAATTACCATGTTCAGCATGCCATACGATTTAATTGAAGGAAAGGTTGTGCCTCGGCAAGCTAAACCAGAATATGTTTTAAAAAAAATAAGGGAAGAATGCAGGTACGTAGACATGCAGTTTGTAGACGTCAGGGGAAGGATGCAACACTTTACAGTTTCATCGCATATGTTTGAGGGTGACTCCTTTAAAACAGGTTTCCCAAAGGTTGATGGTTCGAGCATAAAGGGGTTCTCTAACATCCAAGAGTCAGACCTCATTTTTGTACCTGACCCGATAACTTATGCCACAATTCCCTGGAGGCAAGGAATATCTAGGATGATCGGTAAAATTTACCGGAAGACAGCAAGTGAAAGGCTGCCCAGTGATACGCGAGGGATTGCTGAAAGCATTCAGGATCACCTTGCAAGCATGGGAATGACGGCTGTATTTGGGCCAGAGCTTGAATTCTTTGTATTTGATGAAGCTAGATGGGATGTTGAAAGCGGAAATCACCAAATGTACATGGTGTCCTCAAACGAAGCACCATACGGTGATAATCCATATAGGCTTAGGGAAAAGGAGGGCTATTACCCAGTGCCTCCAATGGATTCCCTGATGGATTACAGAACCCAGGTTTCTGATATGCTGTTTGGGTTTGGTGTCCTGCCGGAGGTTCATCACCATGAAGTTGCTGCATCAGGTCAAATTGAAATTAACTTCTATATGGATACCCTTGTAGGTGCAGCTGATTCCATAGTTACTGTAAAGAATGTGGCTAGGGAAATAGCAAAATCAACTGGAAAATATGCCACATTTATGCCAAAGCCGATTTTTGGCGACAATGGCAGTGGCATGCACGTTCATGTAAGCCTCTGGGACGGAAATGGCTATGACTTAAAGAAGAACAGGTTTTATGATTCCTCAGATATTTATGCTGAAATGAGCCAGGAGGGCAGGTACTTTGCAGGTGGCCTTCTGGAGCACAGCAGGAGCCTTGCAGCACTTGTAGCTCCAACCACCAATAGCTATAGAAGACTTGTTCCTGGGTATGAGGCACCAACTTTTATAGCTTGGAGCAGGGGAAACAGAAGCGCAAATGTCAGAATACCTGTCTACAGGTCAGGGAAGGAAAAAGAGAAGCGCATTGAATTTAGAACGCCTGACCCGAGCTGTAATCCTTACGTTGCACTTTCAGCGATTGTTCTAGCAGGACTTGATGGAATAAGGGAGAAAATTGACCCTGGGAACCCGGTTGATAGGAACCTATATGAACTTTCTGAGAAAGAACTGAAGGAGCTTGGGGTCAAGAAGCTGCCTGAAAGTTTAAAGGATGCAGTAGAAGAGCTAAAATCTGATAACGAATACCTCAAACCCTTCTTCAGCGTAGAAACCTTGAACGCAATAGAGGAGATAGAACTCAATGAGTTTAACTTGGTAAATGCCAGGCCTAACCCATATGAATTTATGCTTTACTTTGATGCATAAACTTTTCAACGCCTTACAACTGAAGCGCATGAGCTCCCTTACGGCTTAGTAATGATGAGGCACTAATTTTGGAAATAATTTCTGCAATTCCATCTGCTTCAAGTTCCTCCTATTTGGCTTCCTCCCCCATTAATTGCATTAGCTGTTCTTATAAGCACTTCCTAAATTCCAAGTTTAACTCAGCGAGCGGGAAGTCCC
>JARVJW010000138.1 GCA_029775955.1 Nitrososphaeria archaeon
GCGTGGAGGTAACAGATGAACATACGGCTGACGGGAAGGAGTTCAGCAAGCTTAGTGCAATGGATACTGTTGGCAAAGTGAATAAGGTGTTCGGTGATTCGGCCTATGACTCCAGGGATAACTTCAGTGCAGGCCATGGGCGCAGAGCCTGTAATAAAGCCCAACTCCACTGGAAAATCGAAGGGTTAGGTCAAAGGTGGTTAGGGAGTTCCTCAATGATCCAACTGCATGGAAGCACAGATACGGACAGAGGTGGAAGCGGTGTTCTCTTCGTTAAAGCTAGGAGAGTACGTATCATCAGTGCTTGATGCAGGAATATTCAATGAAATAATAGCCATTTTCACATATAATGTTGTGGAGGCGCATCGCGGTGGCACGAGGGTAAGCTGGACAAAGGGACACGTGCCTTAATTAATTTGTTCATTGGCCGGGAATAATCAATTAATGCAACAAAGCACCGCTTAGGGAAGGTTTTTAAGTGCCAATGTGGGCACGTTGATCACGCTGATGCAAACGCTTCATTCAACATAGCGTTGTGTCCACCTTTAAATAGGAAGTCAATTGCATGCAAGGGGAGCACTGATACCCCCAAAGAGGCAACTCCAAGAATGATGGAGACCTTAGAACCCTTCAGGGTGGATAGTATGTAAGTGTAGCTTATATCTTGCAATTGGTCAAATTCATCAGCTTTTAAATCGTAGCTAAAATGCTACAAATTGCGACAATTTTTTGCATAGCGTTTATATTTTTGAATGTAAACTGGCTTTATAAATTGAAAAAGGCTGGCAACGTGTTGCATTACACAAGAAATGGGAACCTAGTTTCAACCACAAATCATGTAATCAAGGAAGGCACTCCTATTTATCTTAAGGGAAAAAAGGAGCTTGGCACCGTTATAGAAACATTTGGGCCGGTCGCTGAACCTTACCTGCTTATAAAACCGGATATATTAAATGCAAAGCTAAACGATGATATTTACATTGATTGATGGTTTAAATGAAGCTTGGCGACAAGCATTTTTTAAATTATGAATGGATTCCCATAATTGTGAGTCGTATCCCAACTGGGGTTCACTTATTCGAAATAGGCACAGGCAATGGGAATATCACTGAGCCAATTGCAAAAATTGCGCAAAACGTAAGGACCTTTGAGATTGATAATAAACTCTACAAAATAGCGATAGAAAGGCTGAGCCAATATCAAAATGTTCAGATTTACAATGCCGACGCTCTATCAAATGTGCCATTTGTTAATGAAGTTGTTTTTAGCGATCTGCCGTTTAGCCAATCCAGGCATTTTATCGACTGGATTGCTGAAAATTACATAAACGACATATATGTGGTAGTTCAAAAAGAATTTTACAATAAAATGACTGCTGAAACTGGCACAAGAAAGTATGGTGCTGTTTCAGTAATTGTACAATTCCTTTTTGATGTGAAAAAGATCATTGACATTCCTGCTTCAGCCTACACACCCCCTCCGGCAGTTTCAGCAGTTTACCTAAGCATTAAAAGGATCAAAAAATGCACTTTTTCTAAAAATGAGATTATTTTGATCAGAAATTTTATGTCTAATAAAACTTCAAAATCCAGGATTGATGGCAAAAGAGTTTTTCAACTAAAACCAGAGGAGGTAATCAGGGAAGTTGGAATACGCTCCTGCTGAAGACACATTTGTACTTTTAGATTCATTACCAAAGAAAATAAATTCAGTGCTGGAAATAGGATGCGGTTCATGTTTTATACTAATGCGCTTGAATGCTAAATACAAAGTTGGATGTGATATAAGAAAACCAATAAATGTTGAAGGCGGAATAAATTTTGTGTTATGTGACGGCAGAAGGTTACCATTTAGGCATAAATCTTTTGAGTTGGTATTTTTTAATCCTCCCTATCTGCCCTCAGAAAGCATTCAGGATAAGGCAGTTGATGGCGGTAAAGGAGGAATTGAAATTGCATTGCCTTTCTTGGTTCAATCATTAATGGTTGCAAAAGAAGAAGGACAGATATTTACATTGCTTTCATCACTTTCCGATTTGAACCTGTTTAGGAAAATCCTCACCGCACTTCATTTGAATTTCTCTGAAAAAAGAAAAAGGTTATTTTTTGAGGAATTAATTATATTTAAGATATATGCGCATAAAAATAATGGTTGAAATCAGATTAAATGGTAACCCTGTAATACTTGATAGCCTCGTGAAGGCACTTGAGCCAGATAATGTTAACTTGCCTTTAAATATGACGCTAGAGATCAAAAAGGAGAAGGGGCAACTGGTAATATTGTCAGGGGGGTACATGGGCATGATACCGTCAATATTAAATACCCTTGATGAAATAGTATCATTGGTGAAATCTTCGCTGGAAACAGTTGATGATAAAACATGATTGGATTTGTTAAAGGGCATTTAGATGCTTACCGTCAGATGTTAAAAAAAAGAGGGTCTGACTTTCCAATTGACCGCTTTGTTGAACTCGACAGCAAAAGGAGGGAATTGGTCAAGCAGATAAATGCTCTAAGGCATGATAAGAACAACCTTGAAATGAAGGCTGCTGAACTGGCTAAGCGCAGTGAAAAATTTAAAGGCATTGACCAGCTAAATTTATTAAATCAAAAAATTAAGGACATTGAAAATGAACTGAACGGAATCGATACTGAACTTGGAAAAATTGAATTAAGTATGCCAAACCTTGTGGATGATTCTGTACCAGAGGGTCCGGACGAAAGTTACAATGTTGAAATAAGAAAGTGGGGTGATAACGCAAAGTTGGGACCAGACCACATTGAAATAAGTCAAAATCTGAACCTTTTTGACACAGAAAATGCTGCAAAAACCAGTGGCAGCAGGTTCTATTACCTGAAAGGTGATTTGGTAAGGTTAAATTATGCTTTAATAATGTACGGACTGGATTTTGGAATGTCCAGAGGTTTCACACCCCTTCAACCTCCATACATGCTTAGGAAGGAAATAATGGAAAGTGCAGTAGACCTACCTGCATTTGAAGAAGCGATATATAAAGTGGAAAATGAAGATCTTTACCTGATCACTACATCAGAACACGCTATTCTAGGATATCATTATAATGACATACTTAACGAATCCCAGCTCCCACTGAGATATCTAGGCATATCCAGTTGCTTCAGGAAGGAAGCGGGTGCGCATGGCAGAGATACAAAGGGAATATTTAGAGTTCACCAATTTGAAAAGGTTGAACAGTTCATATATTGTAAGCCAGATGATTCGTGGAAATATCATGAAGAATTAATAAAAAATGCAGAAGATTTCTTCAGAAGCCTTGGTCTGCCATATAGAGTTGTAAACGTGTGTGCTGGTGAACTTGGGGCAAGTGCAGCCAAAAAATATGACTTAGAAGTCTGGTTGCCCGGACAGGGAAAGTACAGGGAGGCTGTTTCTTGTTCCAACTGCTTGGATTGGCAGGCAGAAAGGGCAAAAATAAGGTACAAAGTTGGAAAGGAAAGTGTTTTTTTGCATACCCTGAATTCAACTCTGGTAGCCACTGAGAGGGCGCTGATAGCCATAATGGAAAATTATTTGACAGATAAATGGAAAGTAGAAATCCCCAGGGCGCTTAGACCATATATGAATGGACAGGAATATATCGAATTACCGAAAAAACATTAGTCAACCAGCTTTTATCTCTGCATCAGGAGAGCCCTTTAGCGTAAAGAATTTTTTTGTTCTGCCTCTCGTATTATAGGGTAATTCCCTTACTTTCACAATTACCGGCAGGTCCTTTACTGCCTTTCCTATTGCAAGGCATTTCCTTGAGGGCAGGCTTCTTACAAGTTCCCTGACTGTTTCTCCATCTATTCTTGAAGACTGCGCTATCATTTCCAAATCCTTTTCGTTTATAAAATTAAATAAAAAAACATTATCTGCCTGACGATAAACTGTTGCATTAAGAGAATCAGGCTGGTTAGTTATGAATGTAAAAAATATGCCAAAGTGCCTCATTCTCGTTAAGGCATCCTCCCAATACGTATGCTCGAAGTAAAGGTGAGCTTCTTCTGCAAAAATAAAAACCGGTGGTATATCTTCATTTTCAAGCAAGTCAACCAGCTTTGATAGGAGAATCTGAACTAGCACACGCCTGGCCATTGGGCTCATTTTAGCCATAGAAAACAGGAATCCTCCGCCATTTGGGTGCTTGCCTATGAGCGCCTTAAAGTCGATGCCCATTACATCAGAATTTGCAAAAATCCTTGTGGAAAGCATCGAATAGTATCTGGATATAAGAGCATCCCTAACCATGTCATTTACCTTTACCGTATTTATCTTGCTATATAGATTACGAATTGAAATATCGCCTTCCTCGTTCATCTGATCCCAGATTTTCATATATTCCCTTACAGTTATCGAAGGAGTGTCAAGTGCATGGGTGAGAATTTCTGAAAGCACCCTCTTGCCAAGGTATTTCAGAGTAAATAGCATGTTGGAGCCAGGCTCAAGTATTTTTAATCGGTCAGAAATGTCAGAAGGGTTGCCCGATTCGTCACTGGCAAGCCCTGAATATTCGTTATTTAGGTCGAGAACAAATACATAAGCGCCATGTCTTACTAGTTCGCTCAGCAAAAGCTTTGCAAGGTGAGACTTTCCCGATTCCTTCCTGCCTGTAATTATTGACAAGCTGCCGTCAATGTCAGCTGCGTCTACAATCACCTCTTCCTGCCCAGCATTTTTACCCAACACAATAGGATGTGAAGCCATAATTTCAAATAGACCGTTTAATTCTTTTTGCGAAATCCTGCGGATTGAACTTTGTGCCCTGCTGGGCAACCAGCCAATTTCCGGGTTAAATTTTCCGCTAATAACCGTTCCGCGTATTTTTGACCTAAGGATTCTTGCATCCCTAATCATATAGGATATTGTCTGAAGTCTGTCTGGGTCTATGACCCTCATTTTGTCAGCTGTGAACAGTTCATCTCTCAAAATTTCTTCATCAATACCAGTAGAATCAAGGTATGTCTCGTCAAAAACCTGTACAATCATCCTAGGATTGATTCCATCATCTATAATTAGATAATCACCCTTTTCAATTTTATCTCCTGAAAGCGCAAGTATCTGAATCTCGTCCCCTTTTTTTGATAGTACTTTCATCTAAATCACCTTCAGCGAACCTAAAAGCACTTTCCTCATATTTTCTCCAACAAGCACCTTAGAAGCGACCCCAGCAACGGTTGCTTTTACTCCTGCCACTTCCGCGCTAGTAAATATCGATAACAAATGAGCTATTTTAAGGCTTTCAGGATAACCGTGCATTAAGCGGTCGCTCTTTTTAAGGGAAGCAAGCACGTAGCCTGGGTCAGAATAGTCATCAAGGTCAGCTCTAAAAACGAACCCATCCTCATTCATTTTTATAAGCATCTTCCTTCCAAACTCTCCCTTGCTAAGTGAATAGATCAGTGTTGAAATATCAGCAAACTGTATTTTGGGCCCAGCAAACCCTCCATAAAGCGCCCTTATTGCCCTGATGCTTGATGACTTGCTTATTCCCAGGAACATGGCTCTGTCCTTGTGCTTTTCTATTATATTTGAGAGGGAGTACCTTCCAAGATCAAATGGCGGTTCTTTAAATGAACCGTCAACTAACACCTGCACCTTTTTTATTTCATTTATGCCGTTATCAATGATCATATTTTCTGTCATGTTTCTTAGGAACTTTAGCGCTATTTGCTTATCCACTGCGGTCGCATAACCTATCTTGGTTAATAGGGCGTGAGAGATTTTATCTATGTTGCTCAATCCCACATATGCAATAAACGGCCCTATTTTTTGAAAGTAAGTTTTGCCTTCCCTGATTATACATGATCCACCCTTTACAGCATATATCCCGCCGTCTTCAGTTTCGGCTACAGTAGTTGAGCTTGAATCCACAGCTATTATGTTAACCATTTCACCGTTTTCCGGATCAACCCCCTTTATATTTATCGGTATGCTGCCCTTTCCCCATCCATCAATTGGCCTTATTTCACCGTTATTATCATCAGTAAAAATCACTGGCTTGCCCTTCGCGTTATTTATTCCTATAGCATCCATAATTGAATCACGTAATAAATTATTGCCTTCAACATAATCAGTTAATCTTGGCGCACCTTCAGTAACATTTATTTGTTTGCTCAACTTGATCAACAATAGGTATGGTTGGTTGGTAATATAAATGTTGCGCAATTTGAACAACAATAATTCAATAAAAATAAAGCTGAAGAAAGGAGACTGGGAAATAGAAGTGGAGTGCCCTGAGGATAAAATAAATGAAGTTATACCGAAGATACTGGCTTCTTTGCCTTCTCAAGTAATACAGGAAAGTACTCACGGTCAGGAGAGGAGGGACAAAACATGTAAGGAAATCCTAACAGATATGTGGAAAGAGAACTGGTTTTCCACCGAAAGAGGATTATTTGAAGTTGATGAAGAGCTTCAAAGAAGAGGATATCATTATGACAAATCAGCAATATCGCATTCACTTACGGACCTTGTGAGGGAAAATATTCTAACAAGGATAGGGAGCCCAAGAAATTATAGGTACTCACAAAAACATCCGCCTCAATAGTTATTGTTGAACATGTTCAACAATAACTATTAGCAAAGTTTTTAAAATAAATAAAGCAATTATTGTAAAACATTGAGTTCAAACCTTATGCATCCGTCTACAAGGGTTGCAGACCTTCTAGGCCTTCTGATAATTTTAGAAAATGAATTTGAAGGAAAAACTGACCTGTATGAATTGAGCGATAAGCTTGGTGTGGAATTGGACGACTTTATGCCAATAGTCTACACTGCCAATGAATTAGGTTTTGTGGTCATAGGCGCTGGTGATATAGTAATAACTGACAAGGGTCTGGATTTTTTAAGTTCAACTTTAAAAAAAAGGAAGGAAATAATCAAGGCTTCACTTGTAAAAATCGAACCGTTTAAGTCGAGCAAAGAATTAAAACAATTCTCCATAGAGGAACTCAATTATAAACTGATAAACAGGGGCATAATGGATTACAATTCAAGTGAAGGCTTGCATCAACTAGAAGTGCTTCTCAATGAATGGGGGATATATTCTGGCTTTTTAAAACGAAACGAGCATTACATGGTAGTTGAATAGCAAAAGATAAAAACAAAAATCTTGATACTTATCACAATGATGATATCTATGTGTTTGATGGCAAATGCCAGATGATATAATGCACCTCCACTGAACTTTTGACAGTGAACTACCTTGCCCTTGCGAACAGGGCCTCTTGCTTTACAGGAACAAGCTTGCTTATCCGCTTAAGCAGTATGGCAATTCCTCCACGTGCTGTTCTAGGCCCACAACAGAATGTTACGTGCAGCATCCCTGTCAAGGATGAATCACAGATACGAATGCGTTCATTCGCCAAGTTTCCTTATTTTTGCGATGTTGCTGGATTGACTCCCAGTCCACCGCGCCTTTCTGCCTTATAAGCAGTTAGTTAGCGGTGCTTTGTTGCATTAATTGATTATTCCCGGCCAATGAACAAATTAATTAAGGCACGTGTCCCTTTGTCCAGCTTACCCTCGTGCCACCGCGATGCGCCTCCACAACATTATATGTGAAAATGGCTATTATTTCATTGAATATTCCTGCATCAAGCACTGATGATACGTACTCTCCTAGCTTTAACGAAGAGAACACCGCTTCCACCTCTGTCCGTATCTATGCTTCCAT